>JAUVHP010000026.1 GCA_030593225.1 archaeon | reverse complement strand
ATTTTTTCCTTCTTCTTTGTAATCAATTATATTTTCTTCTAAAAGAATATTTATTTTTCTTAATATGGTTGAGTGAGATTCTTTTAAAATTCTGGAAATTTTTCTTAAATGAACTTTGGATTTGATTAAAATTAAAATTATTTCTAATTCTAAATTATTTACTTTTTGAACCATATGGACTATATATGAACCATTACTATTTAAATGTGTTTATAGAAATTAATTAATTTTTAGATTTAGTGAAGTTTCTTTATAATGAGAAATATGTTTAGAAAATATTTAAAAGAATTTGAATGATTAGGAGGAAGAAGTTGGAAATCAGAAGTCGGAAATTTGAAGAGTGAAATAAAAAAAAATGAAATATTATAATAGGTAATGGTAAAAAAATGAAAAAAAGTTTTTGTGAAAAATGGGAAAATTTAAATATATCTTTTTTAATAAATAAATATGGAAATTAAAATTTCAAATAGAATGGCATCTGATTTAAATGAAGTGGTTATAAATTTTGGATTTGAAACTGATTCAGAATTTATAGTGGAAGCTATAAAAGATAAAATACTTCAATTAAAAAAATTAATGTTTATAAATATTATAAATGAGGTAGCTTCTGGTCTTAAGAAAAAAGAAATCAGTTGTGTAGATATATTAGAAGATTTTGAAAAGCATAGATGAAAATAAAAATTGCTGTTGATGCGACTCCAATAATATCAACTCAGCCATTGAAAAGTCGTTATTAATTAAATATTTTTCTCGCTCTCCAATAACTTCGGCTTTAATGGGGGTTAGTAGAGAAATTTTATTTAATTCTAAATTTGAATTTATTTCTACAGAATTTTCTATTGAAGAAGTAAAAAAATATTTGCCTCTTATTTCTAAAAAATCAGGAGTTGATAAAGAGGAAATTCAAAAAGCGTTATTTTTATTACCTCTTAAAATTTATTCTGAAAAATATTATCGTGATTTAATAGAAGAAGCTAATAAAATTATTAAAAATATAGATAAAAAAGATGTTGATATTTTAGCTTTAAGTTTTAAAGAAGATTGTTTTTTATGGAGTGAGGATAAGCATTTTAGAAATAAAAAACAAATAAAATTGATAAGAACTAAAGATTTAATATAATTTTATAATTATAATTGATTAAAAACCAACTTGGGCAGATTAAAATAAAAAATAAAATGAAAAAAGAAAATGGGGGATGGGAAGATTTCGGAAATCAGAAATCAGAGGAGAGGAAAATAAATAATTTCTATTACAGGTAAAATTTATAAATAATTAAATACTGATATAAATACAAATGAACTTAAATGAGTACAAAGTTTTAGAAGTAATGAATCGGATAAATAAACCGATTTTTTTTAGAGATTTAGCTAAAAAATCGGGTGTTAGTATAGGTGGAACTCAGCAGGTTTTGAAAAATTATTTTAAATTTATTGATAAAAATGTAGAAGGAAGAAATACTTATTATTCATTAAAAGAAAATCTGGAAAGTTTTTATCTTAAACTTTTAATCGAAATAAGAAAATCTCAGATCTTTATTGAGAATAATTCTAAATTTAGAGAATTCTTTAGTTATTTTGTTAAGAATAATATTCTTGCTTTGGTTTTTGGCAGTTATGCTAAGGGTAAATTTAGTAAGACAAGTGATGTTGATATTTTGGTCTTGTCAAAAAATAAAATTCCTGAGCATTTATGTCCTGTTGAGGTTCATTTAATTAGCTTAACAAAATCGCAATTTGAAAAAGCTGTCAAAAAGAAAGAGGTTTTGATTAAGGAAATTAGGAATAATCATATTATTATAAATGGAAGAAATTATTTTGTTAATATTTTAAAAAATGAATAAATTGGATTGGTGTTTTAGTATTAAGAGGGGATTAAAAAAAGTCGACCCTAGTAGAGAAATTGCTTTGTCTTATTTGACAGAGGCGGAAAAATCTTTGTCAAGAATTAAAAGGTGTGTTGATGAAGAAGATTTTGTTTGGGCAAGTGTTAGAATTTATTATTGTGCTTATTATTCTTTGTATTCTTTTTTGCAGAGAATTGGAATTAAATCTGAAAATCATGATTGTTCGATTGAATTTGCAGATAAATTGATTAAGAAAAATGTGAAGGAGAGAATGGAGTTTTTTAAGAAATGTAGAATTGATGCACAATATTATTTGAAAGTTGGACAAAGAGAAAAATTGTTGAAATTTTATTTAGAGGTTAAGGATTTTTATTTGGAATTTAAGAATTTAGTTGAAAATTTAGAAGATGATGAGATTAAAAGTTTGAGAGATAAAATAAAATGAAAACAATTCAGGAATTAAAATCTGAAAATGATGAATTAAAAAAAGAAAATAATTTTATTAAAGAAGATTTATGTTCTTTAGGTGTTTTGAGGTTGTGTTAAAAACCAACTTGGGCAGATTAGGAAGGAAAGGAAGTCAGAAGTCAGAAATCTGAAGAGAGGATGTCGGAAGTCGGAGAGGAAGTGCGAAGCGCACACGAAAATTTTTTGAGGCAAAGTTTAAATAATGTTGAGATAATAATTTATTATGACAAATTTTAATCTGCTTATTGAACAAGATGAGGATGGATGGTTTGTATCTGAAGTAATTGAACTTTCAGGATGTCACACTCAAGCTAAAACATTGGACGAGTTAATTGTTAGGACTAAAGAGGCTATTGAACTTTATCTTGAATGTGAGCAAGTTGAGAAAAAAAAATTTATTGGCCTTCAACAAATTGAGGTATAAAATGTTCAAATTGCCTCGCTTAACTGCATTAGAACTTGCAAAAATAATTAAAAAACTTGGATTTGAATTTTTAAGGCAAAGAAGAAGTATATGTTTTTTAAGCATTCTGATGGTAGGGCTACAACAATTCCAAATCATCCTGGGCAGGAAATTGGTCCTGATTTGTTAAATACAATAATTAAAAATGACTTACAATTATCTAGGGAAGAATTTATGAATTTGGTAAAATGAAAACAATTCAGGAATTGAAATTAGAGAATGATGCACTTAAAGAAATTATTTGTCAGAGATTGGGAAGGGGGTGTTGATGGGGAAGGAAAAATTTAAAAATAGTAATCCCTAGAGATTACTATGAAAACAATAACTATAAAATTGCCAGATGAAAAAGTCAATGAATTAATGGATTTTATAAAAAAAGAAAATTATCCTTCAAAATCTGAATTTATTAGAAATTTAATTATGGAAAAAATTGAGAGTAGTAAAAAAGAAAAAATTGGATGGATGGTTTTGGGTGAAAAATCTATGGAAAAAATTTGGAATAATAAAAGAGATGATGAAATTTGGAGTAAATATTTATAATGAAGTCCATGAATAAATCATCTACTCATCTGAAAATTACTGGAGGCTATTTCAAATGAAACAAAGAGATTTGTTATTAGTGCCTTTTCCGTTTTCTGATCAAAGGGGCAGAAAAGTAAGACCTGTTATAGTAATTAGCAATGATAAGTTTAATTTAGATTCTGAGGATATTTTAGTTGTTGGAGTTACATCAAATATTTCAAAGGATAAATATACTTTAAATTTAATAAATAATAATTTAGAAGCAGGTGAATTATATTTAGAATGTTCTATAAAATGTGAAAATATTTTAAAAATAGATAAAGATATTGTTATAAAAAAGATTGGTAAAATAAAAAAAGAAAAGTTGGAACTGATTATAAATCAAATCTTGAAGATAATAAAATAAAAAACTTGACTCAAAACCAACTTGGGCGGATTAAAATAAAATGAAAAATGGGAAAGGAACAAAGAAAAGAACTTTGCGGTTTTGGGAAGTGCGGGAAAGAAATGAAAAATAAAACAATAATTAAAAATAAGATGGAGAAAGAAAAAAATATGAGGGGAATGTGTTGATGAATAAAAAAGGAATGTCAACAATTATAACTACTGTAATTATGATTGTTTTGGTTTTGGTTGCCGTCGGTGTTGTGTGGGCGATTGTGCAAAATATTTTAACTGAAAGTGCAGATGATATTTCTTTGGGTTCTTTGAAGATTAGATTGAATATAGAAAAAGTTAAAATTACTGATGTTGGTGTTGATGTTCAGGTTAAAAGAAGTGCTGGAGAGGCGAATTTGGTTGGGATTAATTTTATAATTAGCGACGGGGAAAACACAGAAGTTTTTGAAGAGAAAACAACAATGAAACAATTAGCTACGAAAACTTTTAGTTTATCTTATTTTGGGGTTGTAAAAAGTGTTGAAATTGCACCTGTGTTAGAAAGTGAATCTGGAAAAGAAAAGGTGGGGAATATTGTCGATAAGGAAACATTCACAACAAAACAAATTCTTGAGAATCTTGGAATTATTTCTTGGTGGAGATTTGAAGGTAATGCCCAAGATGAAATTGGAAAAAATAATGGGGAAAAAATTGGAGATGTTAATTTTGTTGATGGAGAGTATGGGCAGGCTGTGAACTTAGGGGGAAATGGTGATTATATTTCTATTCCTGGTTTTAGCAGTAATATGCCAAAAAGTGAAATTACTATTGGTGTTTGGGCTAAACCAACTACAATGAGTGAGGTAACAACAGATCTTTTGAGTTTTGACCCTATTAGCCCAGGGACAGGGAGAGTTACTGTTCATTTTCCTTGGCAAAATTCTATGCATTGGCAGTTTGGATCTGGAGGTGCATCTTTATCTATTGACCTAAATTTATATGAGAATTGGAATTATTTATCTTTTATTGCATCTTCTTCTGGAAATTATGTAAAAATATATAGAAATGGAAATGAAATATCAACAACGACTTATGGGGGAGATTTAATTCAATCCTCTAGTACAGATTGGCATATTGGAGGAAGAGCATCAAATTCTTTTTCTGGTAAAATAGATGAAGTAATGATTTTTAATAAGGCATTAACAGAAGAACAAGTGAAAGCATTATATGAATTGGATTTAGATTAGTTTGGTAATTTATTTTGGATATCTAAAACAAAATGAATAACTTTTCTTTAAGGACGAGGTATCTAGGTGAAAACAAATGTTAGAAATATCAAAACAAACTGAAATTGAAAAAATTCAATAAAAATTAAACTTAGCTGAGCATGGCTTTCCTTCCTTTTTTGAAAGCAGAGGTATCTGAGTCTAAGAGATGTAATAAAAAAACAAAAAAATGAAAAATAAAATTAATAAAAATGTTTTAGTATTTGTATGTATAATTTTATTTGTAAGTTTGGTTTTTGTTTGTGTGCAGAATTTTGGTTTGAAAAATGAGATTGATGATTTGAAAGAAACGCTTTGTCGGATGTCGGATTTTTGAAGTCAGATTTCGGATTTCTGATGTTGAGGGGGAGAAATAAATTAGATTTTATTGTAATGTTTCTTTAGATAGGATGAAAGATTTACAAAAATATAAAATTAATTAATGCACATGCTTTCTTCGTTCTTCTCTCGCCTTTTTCTTCTTGTGCTTTTTATAAAAATAATATCCAACTAATCCTCCAACAATTAAAAATGCAACATACCACCCAGTGTTTGATTTTCCTTGGTCAGCAATTCTTCCTTTAAAATATTCTGGGTCAAAATAAACATTCTTAGCCACACTTCTTCTTTCATTAATACTATCTGTATAAGTAAGTTTAACATTCAGTTCCCCTTCATAAGGTGTTGCTTCAAAGTCTGCAGTTGTGTATTCATTAGAATCCAAGTCCCCAACAATATTTCTATTCGAACCTTTAATCTCTATGTTATCTTGTTTTGGAATTTCAACAGTTAAAGCTTCAATATCTGACTTCCCAATATTTAATATTTCAAAAGTAATTATTTTAGTAACAGAGTTATAACTTTGAACATGAATTTCAAAATCAGCTCGTGTATCTTCAATATTTAAATTAAATTGCTTTGTTTCATATGCTTCATTACCTGAATATCTGTATTTAACTTCAATAGGATTATCTCCATCAAGTGCGTTTGCGTCAACTCTTACTTTAAACGGTGCAATCAAAAACGAGCTAAAATCTTTTTGATAAGTTCCTGCGTCAACAGTAATTTTTGCTTGTTCTGGCAAGTCAAAAGAAATAGGATATTTGTTCACTAATTCAAATTCAACTAATCCACATTCAGGATTTGCAATTCCATCAAGTTGAAATACCACATTTGCATATTCTCCTTGAAGTGCAGGATACGGGTCTTGATTAATCATTGATGCTTCTAAATTACATCTTTCAGCTAAAACTCCTCCAACACTAAAAATCATTAACACCAACAATAAACCCACACACTTTTTCATTAATATAACAATCATCTTTTCTTTTTAAATTTTTTTCATCTCTCTTTCAATTCCTCACTTTCTCTATATTATATTTATCCTCTCCAGCACCTATCTCAATTCCCATTTTGTTTAGATTTTTTATCAAATCAAGGCATTTTCTTCCGTAGCGTAGTAGTCTACGTGAGGAAGGAAATAACGCAGAGTTGGTGAAAAAGAAAACAAAATCATTCATAGCGTAATGCATCAACAGTGTTTATTCTCGACGCTCTTATGGCAGGAATAACTCCTGAAACTGCACCAGTAATTACTGCAAATAAAACACAACCAATAAATAATTCCTTAGAATAATAAGGTGCTAAAAATCCCCAACCCAAATTTTCTAAAATATTTCCTCCTAAATATGTGGCTCCCCAACCCAATAAAACTCCTAACACTCCAGCAACCAAACCTAAGAAAGAAGATTCAAATAAAAATATTCCAAAAATTTCAGAGTTCTTTGCACCAATAGCTTTCAGCACACCAATTTCTTTATACCTCTCAAGCACTGATGTAATCATTGTGTTTGCAGTATTAATCGCCGACACTAAAACAGAAATCAACGCAATCAAAATAATAAACCCCACAATAATATTTAATACACTAGAAAAACTCTCAAGCAAATCATTAAATGATTGAACATAAAAATCCTCTTTACCCTCTTCTAAATTCCTATGTTTTCTTAATTTTTTTTCAACATTTTCAACAACTAATTCAATATTTGTTGTATCAACTCTTCCGACAATCCACCCATAAGAATTATTTTCATCTGGATATAAGACATCAACATAATCATTTACAACATAAATCTGGGAATCGTCCTCAGGGCTTCCAACTGCCTCTAAAAAACCAACAACTTTCATTTTCTTTCCATTTACTTCTAGATTATCATTTAGCTCAACTGCTTTAGAAAAAATCTTATTTGGAATTTGATAATTGTATCCTAATAAAATATGACCACTATCTGAAGAAGTAAGCATCCTTCCACTAAAAATTCCAATATCTGCAATGTCCATAACAAGAGGTATTTTAGGGTCGTATCCTATCAAAAGATTATAATCACTTTCCTTACTAAATTTAATTTCCGCAGATTTCATATAAACTCCTGTTGCTTCATGAACTCCAGCCGCACTTTCAATTGCATCAACATCATCTTCAGTTAATTTAAATGTGTCATCAATACTCATGCTCCCCATTGCCGAAGCTGGTTGAACCATAATTTTATCTGCTGACGAACCACTTGCAAGTTCCTCTGTATAATTATATAAACCATAACCAAAACTAATAAAAATAAAAATTGTAGCAATTCCAATTAAAACAGAAAAAACAGTCAACGCACTCCGACCTTTTCTTTGATTTAAGTTTCTCAGCGAATATAAAATTGTTTCAATGTTTATCATTTATCTTCAAAATCCTCATCATTAAATTTAACCCATTTAGAACATACTTTTAATAATTCATTATATCTTGAAAACCTGGAATTTCTTTTTCTATCAAAATAAGTATAAAGAATAACTTCTATTCTATCTGATTTTAATTGTTCAATAGCAGGAACAAAATCTGAATCACAAATAATTAAAATAATTTTTTTTATATCTTTGAATTTTTTCTCAAACTTCATTAAATCTATAGCCAATAAAATATCAACACCCTTTTGATTATATTTATATTTTCCATTTAATTTTAATCTTTGACATCTTCCTTCACGAAGAGTAATCCATTTTTTATAATTTAATAATTTAGACAAATTATCATAATTTTTCATCAAGGTATTTTCTTTTTTATTAGAAATTGTGCTTTGATAAGGTGGTGCCGTATAAAAAAATAAATGTTTCAAATTCAGATTTTCTTTTTTACATATTCTTTTAAATGTCTGCAGTAACTTTTTTTTCTTTTTAGATTTTTTTTCAAACTCTCTTTTGACTAATTTAAAAAAATCATTATCTACAAAAATTAAAGTATCTTCCATTAAAAAAATCCTCCTAAAAATATTGAAAAAAAGCATCTGGCAACCCGCAGATCACCAGGGGGCATAAACCTAACATTTCTGCTAGTGAATATATTAATTTTCTTATCTTTATATAATTTTTGATTTCTCATTTTAACACTCTTGAATAAATTTTTCTTTAAAATCTCTATATTCTTTTCCTTTTTTCTTTAATTTGACTGCTTCTTGTTTAATGATAGAATATTTTTCCCTTAACTTTTTATTTTTCTTTAAAGAATCTCTAAATTTAATTGCTTCTTGGTGAACTTTGCTATTTTTTGAAGTTAAATGAAGATGAATTTTTCTTTGTTTAAAGATGCCTTTGTTTAGGTAAAAAGAAATTCTATTTTTTCCTCCACCCAACTTGCTAACAGAATATTTTAATTTTACTAATTTATCTTTAATATTTTTCAAATCTTTTTTTGGAACAGAAATCAAAATATCAATTATTCCTTTTCCTCCTAAACTCTCAACAGCTGTGCTTCCAATGTGTTCTATTTCAATATCTGGAAAAGTTTTCTTTAATCTTTTTTTCTCTTTTTCAAACAATCTTGGATAATTTTTTTTATATTTTCTGAATTTATATTTTTTCATTTCAAAGCATCCACAGGATTTTGTTTAGCCGCATTCATTGCTGGAATAATTCCTGCAATAGCCCCAATAGAAAAACTTCCTAAAAGAGCAAAACTAATTAATAAAAAATCAATATGAAAAACAAGCTCTGAACCTAAAAAATTATTGATCCCAGAAATTCCAACAATCCCGAGCAAAGTTCCAAAAGTTGCACCAACAATTCCTCCAATTAAACCAAGCAAACCAGACTCAATAAAAAATTGCATAAAAATTTGATTGTTCTTGGCACCAATTGTCTTCATAATTCCAATTTCTTTTTTTCTTTCAAGAACTGAAGTTGTCATAGTATTAATAATTCCAATAGCCCCAATAAAAATAGAAATAGAAGCAATAATAACAATAAATGCTTGTACTCCTCCAAGAATGCTATTCACTGTACTTAGAGTAGCTTCAGGTGTTGAAACAGTAAAATCCTCCTCGCCAACTTTGACATCTCTTCTTTTTCTCATTAATTTTTCTATATCTTCTTTTGCTTTATCCATTAAATTTTTATTAATAGATTGTACAATAATAATATCAACATTATCTCCAAAACCTAATAAATTTTTCATATCTTTTTCATTCATAAAAACAGCATTATCAAAAACAAAACTCCCTTTCTTTTTTAAAATTCCCACAACTTCAAAACTTTTATCTTGCAATAATATTTTTTTACCTGGAATTAATTTCTCTGCACCCCAACCTTTGTCTGTTGCATAATAATTATAACCTAAGAAAACTTTTCCAGAATCTTCGTCTTTTAACAACTTTCCAAATAGTGGTTCAATATCCATTTGTTCATATATAAATTTTCTATATTCTCTGTCAGCAACACTTACTGTATAAGAAAAATCTACCACATCTTTGTATTCTAATTTTATTGTTCCAATATTTCTTCTAGCAGCTAACTTAACACTGCTTAATTTTTCTATTGCTTCCACATCTTTTATATCCAATGGCGTTACTGCTCCACTTCCTGGGGGACCATAAGTTACTCCACTTGCTTGAACTGTTATAATTTCTGTAGAACTGACACCAAATTGACTAGCAACTGCAAGTTGTAGACCATTACCCAAGGAAATCAATGCAACAACCGCAGTTACACCAATGATAATTCCTAAAAGAGTAAGCCACGAACGCACACCACGATGTTTTAAATTCTTAAAAGAAAGTGCAAAATAATCTTTTATCATTAGTTCTTTTCAAAACCCCCTACAAATTGAAAAGGACTCATCAGAAATTTTGAAAAAATTTTGGGGCTCTGCCGACAAACCCTAGAATAAATTATGTTTGTCATTATTTCTTAACCTTCTTTTCACTTTTCTTTTTATCCTTATTTTTTTCTTCAGGATTTTTCTTTTTTCTTTTTTTTAATTTTTTTTCTTCTTGTTCAATTTTAAAACCATTTTTTTTCTTAGTAATTTTTTCAACCTTACCATCTCTCAACCAATAAACAATATCTGCATATTCTTCTGCAAGTTCTGGCTCATGTGTAACCATAATAATTGTCTTGCCTTCTTCATTCAATTTTTGCAAAAATTCCATAACTTTAATTCCAGTTTTAGTATCCAAATTTCCAGTTGGCTCGTCGGCAAGAATAACTTCAGGGTCATTTGCCAAAGCCCTGGCAATAGCAACTCTCTGCATTTGCCCACCAGAAATTTGATTAGGATAATGGTCTGCCCTATCATCTAAATCCACTTTTTTCAATAAATCTTCTGCAATTGCTCCTCTCTCATAAATATTTATTCCTTGAAACATCATCGGAAGCATAACATTTTCTTTAACTGTTAAATTCGGAATTAAATTAAAATTCTGAAAAATAAAACCAATTTTCTTTCCTCTAACTTGGGCTAATTCTGATTCAGTTAATTCAGAAATATCTTCGGTGTCAAGAAAAATATGTCCTTTTGTTGGAACATCTAAACTACCAATTAAATTCATACCTGTTGATTTTCCGCTTCCAGATGGCCCCATTATTGCAACAAAGTCCCCTTGATTAATCGCAATATCAATTCCATCAACTGCTTTGACAGTCACATCCCCCATTTGATAATATTTGAAAACATCCTTAAGTTTAATCACTTCTTTTTTTTCCTCTTTCTTTTTCACCATACAATTTAGTAAGATTATAAATATTTAAATTTATTCTCTCCAAATTTTTTGCTATTTAATAATACTAAATATTTTTTATATAATTAAAAATTTTTTTAAAAAGCAATAGAAGAATTTAAAAACTAAAATTCTATTTTAGAATTAAATAAAAACGAGGTCCCCCTCGACTCGATGAGTTAATATGGAGGAAGACGAAATTTTTGAAAAAAACTTTGATGATGAATCTTTAGAGAGTGATATAGATAGTTTAGAGCTCGATTGATTTTTAACTTTTTCTTTATTTTTTTATTTGTAATATTTTTTGATTATTTTCTTTATCTAGTTCATTAAAATTAGAATTTATAAAAAAATTAATTTCTTTGACACTTAGTTTTGGAACCCAAACATTAGATAACATTATTTCAATTCCATACCCAACCCCAAGAGGTTCTAATAAAATTTCTTTAATTATTGTATCATCTGAAGAAATTATAATCTCTGCAATTTCAGAATCAATTAAACCATTATTTCTAATACTAATATTCATATCTAAATATTTTCCTTCCATTATAGCAGAGATATCTTCAAACTCTAAATCAGAATAACTCTCAACAGAATAAATTTCATTAATTAAATCTGGAATATCACCAAGTGTTTGTTTGCAATTACTAATTGGATACATTATATTATTTGAATTTTCTGAATGATTAAATCCTAAAACATGCAACAATTCGTGAATCGCAACATTTGGCCGAGGGCATTTTGATTCTTTTATTAAAATAATATTTCCTTTAAAAATAACATTGAAATTTTTAGTTTTTGTAATATTTGTGGGTCCACCTTCACCTGCAATAAATAGTCCACCTTCAATGCGATTTTTACTATCACAACTTATTGTTATCTCTGGATTGTTCATAACAGAATAAAATTCAAGAACAGTTTTGTTTTTTATTATATCAAACGCTCTAATCATTTCCCCTTGCTGATTTAAAGGACAATTATTAATTTTATAAGAAATTTCTTTATACGGAAACCTCATATTTTGGTAAAATTGCATTTCAGAATCAAAATTATACAAACTAAAATTTGAATGACCCTTGTTTGTTATAAATTCTATTGTTTGAAAAGGAATAAACCAATAAAAAACTAGAGTAGTTATTAATAAAAATACAATCAAACCACTTAAGGTTTTTTTTACTCCCATAATCTAAATTAATTTTAGAATTATATAAAATATACTAAAAATAAAAAAAATAAAAAAATAAAAACAAAATTATTCAGCTGCAACAGGTTCTTCTTTTTTCTCTTCAGCAGCAGGTTCAGCTTCAGCACTTGGAGCAGGTGTAACTTCAGCAGATGCATCTGCAACAGGAGCAGCAGGTTCAGCAGTTTCTTCAACTTTTGGAGCTTCAGCAGCAGGTTCAGCTTCAGCACTTGGTGTAGGCGTAGCTTCCTCAACTTTTGGAGCTTCAGCAGCCGGAGCACTTTCTACTTCAGTAGTTGCCTCAGGAGCTTCTTGAGTTTTTTTAATCTCTTCATCCATTTTTTAATCCTCTAATTTAATTAGTTACAAAACCAAAGAAAAACCTTTTTTTAAAGTTTTTGACTTACTCAAGAGTTCTAAATTTATACAAATAAACATCTCTTTTTTTCTGAGCAATCTTCCAATTAGGAAACTTCCAGTGATAAGAAAAAATTTTTGAAGATGAATTCAATTCTTTTTTTAATTTATCTTTAAGTTTTTTCATCAAGGTCTTATATTGAAATAAAATTACAATATCATATTTCTCTAAATTAACTTTCCAAAAACTTTTCCAATGGAT
>JAUVHP010000059.1 GCA_030593225.1 archaeon | reverse complement strand
CTAAAACACAATAAAACGCCTTTCATTATAGCACTAAATAAAATAGATAATATCTCAAGTTGGAAAAAACTAAATGACAATTTACAGAAAAGCATAGAATCACAACCACAAAATATTAAGCAAATTTTTAATGAAAGATATATGACAATAATTGGAGCATTAAATAGCCACGGGTTTGATGCTGATTTATATTACAATATAGATGACTTTACAAAAAAAATTGCCTTAGTTCCAACATCTGCGCAAACAAAAGAAGGAATACCAGAACTAATAATGATGCTGTGCGGAATTTCGCAAAAATATTTAGCAGATAAATTAGAATTAGGAAAAGATGCTCAAGGAGTAATGCTTGAAATCAAAAAAGAAAAATCAACAAATTATATAGAGGCAATTCTTTACGATGGAGAATTAAAAAAGACAGACAAAATTGCAGTAGCATCATTCCAAGGCGAACCAATAATATCTAAAATAAGAATCCTTGAAGAGATAAAACCTCTTTGTGCAAAATTTTCACCAAAAGATAAAGTCACTGCTTCAACTGGATTAAGAATGCAACTTGTAGAAAAAAACGAAATTCTTCCAGGAATGCCATTTGAAATTTACAAAAATAATTTAAAAGAAATAAAAGAAAAATTCACAAAAGAAATTTCAGAAAACATTCAAACACAAAAACAAGGAATCATAGCAAAAGCTGATTCTTTAGGAAGTTTAGAAGCACTTTTGGTTTTATTAAAAGAAAATAATATTTCAGTAGTTAAAGCAGGAATAGGAAACATAAATAAAAAAGATATAATTTCAGCAAAAGCAAATCTTGACATAAATGAACTGGACTCAATAATTGTTGGATTTAATACTTCAATTGACGAAGACGCAAAAGAAATTAAAAATAATCTCAAAATTTTAACAGATAAAGTAATTTACAAATTAATTGAAAACTTAGTTGAGTGGAGAAAAGAAAAACAAAAAGAAATAGAGAAAAAAAGATTAATGGGTTTAGCAACAATTACAAAATTAAAAATTTTGCATCAATATGTTTTTAGAAATACAAGTCCAGCAATTTTTGGAGTAAGAGTTGAAGCAGGAAAATTAATTTCTGGACAAAATTTAATTGATGAAAAAGGAGAAAAGGTTGGCAGAATAAAAAATATTCAATCAGAACAAAAATCAGTAAGCGAAGCAACAGAAGGAATGGAAATCGCGGTTTCAATTCCAGGAATAAATTTTGAAAGAGCAATGAAAGAAAGAAATAATATTTATTCTGATTTAGGAGAATCCCAATTTAAAAATTTCAAAAAGAATAAAGATTTACTTTCTCAAAATGAAATAAAAATTCTACAAGAAATTGCAGAAATCAAACGACAGAAAAAAGCAGATTGGGGGAATTAAGAAATGATTACATTATTTCAAATTGATAAATCTGGAGGAGATATTTTTGAAAAAGATTATTCTATTGTTTTGATTTTGAATAAAAAAGAAATTTATGGAGTGAATATTCCAAAATCTATAAAAGATAGATTAGTGAATTTATTTAAGAAAGGTGAATTAAATATAAATCATTATTCAGAAAAAGAAAAATAGGTTTAGATTAAGATTTCATACAGCGATTATTATAAAATTAATAGAAAAAGCAATTTACGATTTGAGATTTGTAGAGAAAGTGAATTTCCAAATTTGTAATGATTTTGATGGACATTTTCACGAAATAAAAGATATGATTTTTAAACATATTTCAAAAATAATTTATGATATGAAACCAGAAGATATTGTTCAGACAAAATTTCAAAAACCTTCTTTAATCGATGATTCTGGGAAAGCATTTAGAAATAATGAAAAAGATAAAATGAAAAATTATAATTTTGTTAAGTTAAATTTAGAAGAATTAATTAAGATAATAAAAAAATAAGTAGCAACCAGGACTCAAAGAGCCGAAGTCCTTTGTTGCCACGCGATAAATCGCGAAGCGCTAAAGCGCATTACTGCCTAAAATATAAAGCAAAATAAGATATAAAAATGTTTTGGTAAAAGAAGAAAACAGAGTAAGTAGACCCGTCAACCCTACTAATCGCCTCAAGGACGGGATTCGTCAGGGTCTGTTCCTCTATACTATTTAATATATGCAACTATTTAAGTTTTATGATTTGGAAAGTTTTGCAAGAAATTAAGAGGCAGAAAAAAGACGACTGAGGAGTAAAAGAATTATTTTGATAGGAAAACTAGGCATATCAAATGTTAGAATAAAATTTTATCAAAAGGAAAATAGTTCTATTGCGTTCAAAATTATTCTATAATATCTTGTTGTTCCTCTGGTGATTGATATGGAATCAAAGTTAAAACTTCTTCTCCAACTGGAATCTGCACATACCCATTTTGCTGTAATTGATTAACCATTGCCACAATTAAAAAATCTTGTGCTTCAACTTGTTTTGAAACAACATACCCATTAAAAGATGGTCTTAAAGCAAATGAATAAAGAATAACTCCTAAAAGGACAACCACAATAAAAATCAATGCAACAATCATTTTTCCTTGAGTACTCATTTTTGAATTTTTCATTTTCGTTTTTTAAATTTAATTAGTTGTAATTTCAATCATAGTTATAACATCTTTCCAAATCGCATCATCGACACCATCTGCATAAACAGAAATAGTATCTCCTGCCTCAAAAGTTACAACCCCTGTTGACTGAACATCATAATCTTTTTGTGCACCATTTGACAATGCACTAATTTCATTTCCAAAATTAATAGATTTACCATTTTTATAAATTACTATTTCAATTCTTCCATCAACTGCATTTACAACATCTAAATTAGTTGAAATTCCAGTAATACTTCCATCTCTCATCATAACATATCCTCTATCTGCAGCCATACTAACACCTCCAACACTTTCTAAAAATCCATCTGTCATTTCACCACTATAACCAAAACTCAAAAATTGCCTTTGCTCAATAAGTGCAGGAGATTCAAACTGTTCCCCTCCAAAAGTCAGCACAAACAATTTCTCATTAGCAATATTAACCTCATAAATTTCCAAATTAGTTTTATCAATATTTTCTATATCTATTTGTTCAGGCAAATCAGAATAATCAACAGACACTACACTCTGAATCTCTTCAGTATTCAAATCCTTCTCACTAATAATTTTCTCAACAACTTCAGGAATTGTCGATGCTGTGGCTACAACTCCAACAGCTAAAAATAAAATTATTCCTACAGCTAAACAACATATCTTTTTCATTGTAAATTAATATAGAATATTATATTTAAAGTTTGCCCTAGTAAATATTTTTGAAAAAATGTTTGGAGATACATGATTTATTTTTTAATTTTCTTTTTCTTCTATTATTTAAAAGTTCTTTTTTAATTCAAAAGAACAATTACAATCTCTTTTTAAATTTGCAGAAACACTTTTTTAAAATAAACATCCTATAAATTTATTTTCTTCTTTTAAAGCTAAAACTTTTGAGACAAAATCTTAATAAACTCTAGTTACTTACATTTTTTATTGGTGAAAAAAAGTGGTGTATGAAAAATATATTCGTAAAAACGGAAAACTTTATGGTCCTTATACTTATCATAGTAAACGTGTAGATGGAAAAGTTGTTTCAGAGTATCACGGAGTGCAAAATAAATCTAAAAATTTTAATTTTCTTTGGTTGGTTGTGGGAATTTTTTTAATTGTTGTTTTAATTTCTGGATTTTTATTTTTTAATGCTAGGTTTTCTGGTAAAGTAAGTTTAGATATAACTTCAAATTATAAGGATGGTGAAATTTTAGAAGGAGTTTTAAGTTTGTCTTTAAAAGAGGGAGAATTAATTCCAGCTTCATCAAAAGTTATTTTTGAAGTTAAAGGAAATTCTTATGAGTATACTTTGTCTGATATTGTTACTGGTGAAATCATTAAAGGAGATTTTTATGTTGAGGACAAATCTATTTTAGGACGTGGTGAGGGTTATGGTGCTGTTGGAACAAAAATTGTTTACCCAGATGTTTTTTTTACATTAAATATTTTTACTGAAAAATCTTCAAGTTCTGGAAATGATTTTTCTGATAAAGAAAATAATAAAGTCCCTGAAAATATACTTTCTGAAGAGGGAAAAATTCAAGAAGAGATTGCTCAAGAAGTAGAAGAACAAGTTCAAGAAGTTGTTGAAGATGAATTGCAAGAAATTGTTGAAGAAAATTTAGAAATTGAAGTTCAAGAAATTGAAGAACTTGAAGAAGAAGTTAAAGAATTAAAAGAAGTGAGTGAAGAACCAGAAGATTATTCTGAAGTAAGTGTGGCTGAAACAACAATTACTGGAGAAATTATTAGAGGATTTTTAAAAAGTAGTTTTAACTTTTTTCAAACTATAACTGGGCAGGTTTCTTTAAAACTTGCACAAGAAATTAAAGGAAGTGCATCTTTTGGAGAATCTTTTACTTATGATTTATCTGAGGGCGAGACAGCAGAAATTAAATCTGGTTCAGTAAAAGTAAATAAAGATTTTGTTGACGAAGCTGTTGTTGATTTAGATATTATTAATAATCAAATTATTGTAACAACAGATTATTCTATAAAAGAAGAGGGTTTTGGCACTGATTATCTTGGTGGTGTTGGACAAACTATTTCTATTGATTTATCTAAATTAAATTTAGCAATAGAAAGCGAGGATATTAAAGTTAGTTTTGTTTATGATAATATTGAATTGGTTTCAATTTTTTCAGGAGAAAAAGATGAAAAAATTCCAACTGAAAATCCAGAGAAACCAAAAGAACTTATTGAAGTTCCTGAAATAAATGTGACTGAAAATTTAACAAATGAAACAATAGAAAATATTACAGAGATTATTAATATTACTTTGGAAAAAACTATTGTTGTTGAATTTTTAACTGACAATGAAAAAGAAATTTTAGAGGAAGAGTATGGTAATGTTTCTGTTGAGATTACAAAAGCAGAAAAAATTAGAGAAAGAATTGAAGTTACTTTTGAATTTGAAAGTTACTCAACTAAACATTCTTATGATTTTAAGTTAAATGAAAATGAATTAGTAGAATGGATTGAAAGAGATAGAATTAGATTTCTAAAGGATATAGCAAATGAATTATCCAAAGAAGAATCTATTTCTGAAGCTGTTGATGGAATAATTGGTAGTTATTCAATATAAAGTTTATATAGTATAGTGAACTATAGTTTAATATGGCAACAACAATACAAGTAAGCAATGATTTAAGAAATGTTTTGGTTGAAAAAAAGTTTTATGCTAAAGAAACTTTTGAAGAAGTTATTTGGAATCTAATTGAAGATTCTATGGAACTTTCAGAAGAAACAAAGAAAAATATTAAAGAAGCAGAAGAAGATATTAAGGCGGGGAGAGTGCACAGTCATGAAGAGATAAAAAGAGCATTGGGATTATGAATTATGAGTTATCTTATTCAGATAAAGTATTAAAACAATTAGATAAAATAGATGTTATAACTCATAAACGAATTCTTAATGCTTTAGAAAAAATTAGGATTCGTCCTTATTCATTTGTTAAAAGAATTGTTGGCACTAAATTTTTTAGATTAAGAGTTGGAGATTATAGAATTATTTTAAAAATTGTAAATAAAAAATTAATAGTTTTTGTACTTGAATTAGGTCATAGGAGAGATATTTACAAATAAGTTTATATAGTACTAATGAATATTATAAATGTTAAATATTAATAATATATACTAGTGTATAGTTGCCATTACGCATAGGCCTCGCGAAACATGGAATAATTATTGAAAAATGGGAAAAATAAATAAGGTTATTGGAGAGGTTAAGAGAATTCTTAAGAAAGATACTCGTGGGCTAACTATTCAGGAACTTGCAGACAAAACAAATGTTTCTAGAATTACTGTTGCTATGGCTTTGATGAATCTTGAGGGGGCTAATATCATAGATGTTAGGGTGCTTGGAAATTGTAAATT
>JAUVHP010000023.1 GCA_030593225.1 archaeon | reverse complement strand
ATAAAACAGGGACTTTAGCGAGGATGGCTGCTAAGTTGGGTGCTATTTTAGGTAAGGCGAGTGAGGAACAAGTTAATGTGCTGGGAAAATTTGCTGAATCAATTGGAGTTGCTTTTCAAATTCAGGATGATATTTTAAATATTACTAATAGAGATTGGGGAAAAGATTTTGGCGAAGATATTAGCGAAGGAAAGAGAAGTTTAATGGTTATTCATGTTTTAGAGATTGCTAATGAAAAAGACAAAAAGGATTTGATTGAAATATTAAAAATGAAAACAAAAGATAAAGTTTTAATTGAAAAAGCTATTGAGATTATTCAAAAATATGATTCTATTAATTATTCTAAGAATATTGCTGAGAAATTAATTAAGAATGCGTGGGGGGAAATTGATTTAATCTTAGAGGATTCTTTTGCAAAAACTAAAATAAAAATGCTTGCTGATTATTTAATTGACAGAGAAATTTAAAATTTGCAAATATTTCTGGAAAGTAAATTTTAAATACAATAGATTAATTCTAATTTTTAGATAATAGGAGCCTATAGCTCAGTCTGGTCGACCATCCTGAGTTATAAAGTAAAAAGTATCTTCGAGGCTCAGATACTAAGAGCCTATAGCTCAGTCTGGTCAGAGCGCTGGTCTTATATGACTATAATTCATTAGAATTATATCTCTCTGGATTAAAAAGTCTAAGAGAGCCAGAGGTCCACAGTTCAAATCTGTGTAGGCTCATAGTTATCTTTAAAAACTAATTTCAATACAATTCTTTATTGCCCCTATAGTACAGAGGCCAAGTATGCTGCCCTTTCAAAGATGAAATGTAAATTTCTCATTTCTTATTTTAGGAAAAAGAAGAAAGGCAGTGACCCGAGTTCGAATCTCGGTGGGGGCGTTATATGCAATTTTAGATTGCATAAATTTTTTTTTCTCGAATCCCGAAAATCAGCCAAATTTTTAATTCATAACTGAAAGTAATTTTTAGAAAAATTTGCGGTGTTTGAGTTAAGCATTTCTGAAATTTCGAATAAATGAACAAAGTGAATTTAAAGAAGATTTCACGGAATGGGGGTTTGGTGGGGGCGTACTACATTTTAAACAAGTTCCCCCAAAAGTTTTATATATTATTTATGAAGAAAAGAAGATTTCTTTGGCTGAACTTTTCCGAGTTAAATTAAGAAAAAATACTCAGTTTGATAGAATTGAAAAAAATTGGATAGGGTTTTGAAGAAGATTTAATAAAAGATTTGTTGGGATAATGGGATAAACTCCAAATAAACTAAATTCCAAAATCACTTAAAGTTATAGGTTTTTTATAATTATATTTTTGAACTCCCTCAATATAATCATAATCATCATAATTTAATACAATTCCTACACTAAATCTTGCCCTAGTTAAAGCAACATAAAATTTAGCTCGAATAGATTCTATTTCTGAAAGATTTCCTTCTCTCAAATATTTTTTTATGTTATCTGTGGGATATATTAAAATTCTTTCAAATCCCAAACCTTTAGATATTCCAAAATTTAAATCTGGAAATTCAGATTGGCTATAATGTAACTTTTGAGGTTTATACTTATTACAATATTCTTCGATATCAGATTCTTTTATTAAAAAAATTCCATCATGACCTGTAGACATCTTTTCTTCAGAATTGGGTTCTTCAAAGTCAGGATATAATCTTGATGAAAATTTACAAATTTGAATATTATTTCTATATGATTTATTTAAAGAAATCTCATCAATTTCACATATATTCTTATCACATTCATTCAATATAAAATCTTTAATCAATCCATTTCTATATTTTCTATATTTTCCTTCAAGATGAGTTAGATAAGTAACTTGCCTTGGGTCACCAACTAGTATAATCTCAGAAAAACTTTTTAAAAATAATTTTAATATATCTAAATCATAACCTGCCAAATCTTGAACCTCATCTATAAAAATAGATTCATATATTTTTGAAATTCTGTCGATTACTTTGTTGTCATGATTACATCTAATTACAAATTTTGAAAGCTTATCAGAATATATTTTACATCCTTTTGAAAAAAAATGATTTTTGACATCCTTTTCAGGATAACAAATTTTTATTCCTTCCTTGTTAATAAATTTCACCCCTGTTTTTTCATTAGAGAGTAATAATCCATTAATATCTTCTTCAAAAAAGCCTCCTTGATATGGCTTTACTCCATGTTGCAATAAAAATGAAAACCATGTTTGAATAGTAATATTAGATGGAATAATTTTACCTTTTTCTAAAAATTTCTTCTTTATTTCTTCTTCATTTGATTCTGTAAATGTAGTAATAAGTACCTTTCCTTTTC
Source organism: archaeon (assembly GCA_030593225.1). GTDB lineage: Archaea > Nanobdellota > Nanobdellia > Pacearchaeales > GW2011-AR1 > JAUVHP01. The sequence goes on along the minus strand of JAUVHP010000023.1, from coordinate 11,378 downwards.
TTTTTAATGCTTCTTCAACTAAATGAGTTGTTTTTCCTGAACCCGCAGCAGCAATTATTAACTTATTCTTCGTCATTGTCTTCTATCGCATCTAAAATATATTTTGGAAAAACAATTTCTTCTTGACTCGAAAATATATTTAATGCACATCTTGTTTTTTCTCTTTTCATGTATTTATGCAAATCATCTATTTCAGTGTATTCAGTTTCAAAAATTTTATTAAATAATATCAAAGAATTTTCCTTTAATAATTTTGGTTCAAGAGTATTATAGTTAAATTTATTTTCACTTATTTTTAATTCCCCCGTATCAATTATTTCATCATAGAAAATTTTTATACCTTCTTTAGAATTATTTCCTAAATAGTTTTCATATTTTCTTTTTATCGCCTCAATATCCCCATCATTATCTGTAACTACAGAAACTGATTGGTTAATTTTTTCAGCTATTTCTAAAAATCTTAAAAATGAAATATTTACAGAAATGACATCTATCTCATCTTCAATAGGCAATTTACCATCATTATTTTCCATATAAGCTTTTTGTAAAATTAACTCATCAGAATCTCCTTCTACCAAAATTGCTTTCTTGCAAAGAAGAAATCTTAAAGTATCATATCCCGCCAATTTATCGAAAAACTCCTTAGTCTCAAGACTTAATTCTGATAAACAAGTTGTTTTTCCATTATTAAGAATTATCAAATCATTTAATCCTAATTTATTAGCAACATAACTATTGTGAGTTGAAATTATCAATTGTTTATTTCCCATATCTTCTTTAATGTCTTTAATCAATTGGTTTAATTTCGTATGAGATAAATGATTTTCTGGCTCCTCCAGTAACAAAATATTTGCTTCTCTAGCTTTCTTGTGACTTAATGCTAACTTTGTTTTCACAATACATTGTTCGCCTTTCCCAATATGATGAAAGGGAATTTCATCTAAGCAAGTAATAAGATTATTTTCCCAAGCATTTTTAGTAGATAAATCAACAGCTAATTCAACCTTTTTATTTGAAATTTTTATTGCTTCTTGAATTTTTGCGTTTATCAGTTTTACTGCCTCTTCTTTAGAGAAAGATTCTTTCAAATTACGATGTGCTTTTGAAATCTTTATGATATCTTCTGAACTCAAACAATCCTTAATTATTCTAGAAATATAAACATCAGAACCATTTAAATATCGATTACTTGATGAATCTATTAAAGCTGATTTAATGGGTATTGCTCTAGGAGTCTTGGGTTCTCTTGCAAAAGAACTCCATGAAAAATTATAATATTCTATAGGTAATGAATCAATATCTCCACTTTTTATCAGTTCTTCATATTCTCCTTGTAATTCTTTTTTTATATCGATTACAAAAGAAATTCCTTGTTCCGTATTATCTGACTTATAATTTCCATTTCCTTTTAATTCGGGGAATTCATTCCCTTCCAGAAAAATCTCAATCAAAATTTTTGGAGGTAAAACACCAGATTCAGAAACATTATTTATTTTTTCTAAATATTCTTTTATAACTTCTTTATTAAATAAATGCTGTGTCAATTCAGTTTTAATATATTTTCCACTTACAAAACCACTTAAAGCTAAATTTATTGCTTCTAAAATAGTTGATTTTCCTGCTTCGTTATTTCCCACAATAATATTAACACCTTTTTTTAATTTTAAATTAAATTCTTTGAAACATTTATAATTTTCAATTCTAATTTCTTTAATATATGATTTACTTTCTTCCATAGTAAGATAAAAAAATACCACGCCATTTAAACTTTTATATATATTAACATGTTATCGCTCTAAAACCATTTCCAAAATAAACATCTCTCTTTCTCCATGTTCTGTTAAATCTTTTTTTTCTAAATCTAAACAATCTTCATATATTCCCCTCAATTCCTTCTCTAGCACCTCGCTAATCTTTATCATATTTTTCATTAACCCCCAAAAGTTTATCTCTAATTTTTTTTAGTTCCGCTTCCATAACTTGAACTTGTTCTTGTAATAATTCTTGTTTTGTATTTGATTGTTTCAATTGATTTTCTAAATCTGTTTTTGTAATATCCACAAACATGTCGTCCTCTGTGATTGTGTCCTTCATTCCCATTATTTACTTTTAATTTATCTGTGAATTTAGAAATCATCTTTGCATATTTTACAACCCAGTTATAGATTGTAACATTAGAACTATTGTGAGGATAAAATGCTTGTAGATGTTCTTGAACTTTCCTTGTGCTTACTCCTCTATAAAATAAATTTAAAGCACAAGTTATTTTCTGTGGGTTATTTCTCATTCTAAAAAATCCGTCATCAAGAGTAAAGGTTTTATTACAATCTTTGCATTTATATCTCTGGATTAATCCTCTATTTTCAGTTTTTCTTTTAGTCCATTTAATTGTATTTTTGCTTTTACAATTAGTGCAAATATTTTTAACTTCTTGTTTCTTATTTATTTTGTTATTCATTTTATCGTGGGTGACAAAAAGAGGGGTGTTCGTAGCACTCCTTATTTTCCTTTATTGTTATATACCCATTAGGTATATAATCTATTTAAATCTTTCTATTGTTAATATACTAAAGATAATATATCAAAAGGTTTATATAGTAAGGAATACATATCTTTTGATATGGTAAAAGAAAAAGAGGAATACGGACACGAAATAAATATAAAAGGAAATAGATGTTATCGTTGTGAGCATAAATGGATTCAAAGAGAAGAAGATAAACCTGCTGTATGTCCCAAATGTAAATCTCCTTATTGGGACAAACCAAAAACTAAATTTAATAGGGATGAGAAAATATAATATTGGACAGGGAGATATAATTGAATTGCTAAAAAGTGAAAAAAGAAAAATGAGTTGTAAGGAAATAGCCAATAAATGTAATGTACAAATATCTTGCACACATGTAAAATTAAAAAAATTAAGAGGTCTTGGAGAAATTGAAATGGTAAAAGAAAAAACTAAATATTTTTATAAATTAAAATAAATATGGAAGAAAAAATAGGAAATTTTAAAATAAATGAAGTGCATAATATTGAAGCACTTGAGGGTCTTAAAAAACTTCCAGACAATTCTATTGATTTAATGGTTGCTTCCCCACCTTATGATAAAATGAGGGATTATAATGGTTTTAAAATTGATTTAAATGCTATTGGAAAAGAACTATTTAGAATTATGAAAGAGGGAGGTATAGTAGTTATGATTATGCAAGACCAAACAAAAAATTTCGGAAAATCATTAACAACTTTTAAAACGGCTATTGATTGGTGTGATAATGCTGGATTTAAATTATTTGAATCATTAATTTATAGAAAGTTTGGGGCAGAAGGAGCATGGTGGACTAAAAGATTTAGAGTAGACCACGAATATATGCTTGTTTTTTTGAAGGGGGAAAGACCACTATACTTTAATAAAGAGCCACTAAAAATTCCATCAAAACACGCAGGAAAAACAATGACTGGAGGGGGAACTCGTTTAACTAATGGGGTTAGAATAAATACGAGAGCAATTAAAATAAATCCTACGAAGTGTAGAGGAACTATTTGGAAATATATGACTGCTGGAGATGGAACTCGTTTAAAACATAAACATCCTGCAACTTATCCTGACAAACTTCCTTATGATTTTATTCAATGTTTTTGTCCGCCAGAAGGAATTGTTTTAGATATTTTTATGGGGAGTGGAACAACAGCATTAGCATCTATTTCTCTAAAAAGAATATTTTTGGGATTTGATATTTCAAAGGACTATGTTGAATTAGCAAGAAAAAGAATAAAAGAAGAATCAGATATTTATCAAACAAAATTATAATTATTGAAGTTTTGCTGGTTCTTCAAGAGTGTATTCAATAGCGAGTGTACTTGTCATAGCCCAAGATAATGGATTTTTTTCAATTAAATCATTAAACCTTTTATTACTTGGAACAATATTTCCTTTATTAAATTTATAGATAACAAGGTCTTTAAAATTCCACTTGTTTGGTAAATATTCCCAACCAGTTAAATCTCCTAAAATATTAAGAAATTTCTCTGCTGTTTCTATCCGCTCCCTAATAATAGAAAAAGTGCTGTTTTGTTTTTCAAAATTTATCGGTTCTCCTTTAGTATTAGATATTTTTATTTTATCTGCCCCTCGCTTACCATCATTTAGTTGTCTTAATTGTTCAAAGAAATCTCTTAAAGCAATCATTAAAGAAGATGTTGTATAATGGTCATTAAAGAAAATTGTTTTCAATGGGCTATCTTTTTCTTCTGCACAAAGAAAATTTAACCAACTTAAACAATTATCTGGATAATTAAATAAATTTTTGAATGTTCCATCAGTATATAAAAGTGGACAAATTGCCTCTTTTTTTATTTCTATTTTCTTTTTATGCCCAACAATACCTAAAATAAGATGGATTGCACCAAGAGGGTACTTTAATCTAAACGATGTTTTTGCATCATATCCTCTTATGTTATTTGGTTGAATACAATTATCAAAGTTTAACCAACTTTTTGGTATTTGTCTTTTATTATACAAAACCATATGGTGACCTAAACTTTTAACATAGTTTCTAAAAATCTCCATGTCTAAAAATATACATTCCTTAATACTTTCTTTATTTTTTATAGTTAATATTTTACCATCATAAAAACCAACAATATCCCAATTAAGAATATTTGACATAAAAAGCCCACAAAGTAATCCATCACTATCTGGACTTAGAATACATTTTTGATTTTCTTTAATAATCCAAGGATATTTTTTTATTATATTTTCATAAATAATTTTATCTTCAGAATCTACTAATTGAATTTCTTTTCCCATAAAATCCATAAGAAAATTAAACTTAAAAACCTATCCACCAACCTCTAACTCACCAATGCAGTTCCCCAAAAGTTTTATATATTATTTTATCATAGCTGTTATAGAAGGAGGTGGAAAATGTATAATAAAAATTTTAACATTTTGATTTTATTAGTTGTCTTTATGAGTTTTGTTGTAACTGCTCAAGTTGGACCTAGTGATGGGACTGGAGCTTATCATGATGAAGTTGTTGCTTCTGGTGGACAAGGAGGAGAGCCGGTTCTTGGAGAAGGTCGAGGAGTAATGGCTAAACCAGGTGAATATTTTGGACAGCAAGGACAAATGATGCAAATTTCTCAAAATCAAGGAAGGTTTGGTTTAAGAGTTGGAGGTGTTAATGCAGATTGCGAATGTAATTTGACACAAGAGGAATTTCAAAATAGAACTAGATTGTATGCAAGAATGTCTGAAGGTAGAAATTTTGAAATCAAAGTTATGCCAGATGTTGCTTCTGAAACAGCTTTGGAAAGATTAAGACTTAGAAATTGCGACGAGGATTGTGAAATTGAATTAAGAGAAGTTGGTGTTGGAGATAATGCTCGGCTTGCTTATGAAATGAAAACTCAAAGAAATTCTAAAGTTTTTGGATTGTTTGGAGCACGAATGAATGTGCGTGCACAAGTAGATGCAGAGACAGGCGAATTGATAAGTGTAAATAAGCCATGGTGGGCTTTTATGGCAACAGAAAGTGAGGAATAATTTTTTTATTTTCCCTCATAACGAGGGAGATAATTTTTTATTAGATATTTTTTTATTGAATTTGTTTTTTATTTTTTCTTTTTTTCTCAATCAAAATATTTATAAAATAACTTTTCTTAGAAAAGTAAAATGAGGAATAAATATTTTATTGTTTTAGCAATTTGTTTGTGTTTTGTATCTTTGATTTCTGCTTCAACAATGTTGGAAATTCAAACTCTCCCAGACCACGAGATTTTTATTACAGAGATTGATGCTTATGCTAGTGGAGATATTGCAGTTACACAACCTCTTCATACTTTTACAGGAAAATATGGAAAAATTGAATTAGAATATTTCCCTCAAAAATCAACATTTAAATTAGGTTTATTATTAAAGAATGATGGGCTGTCTGTTATTAGATATAAAATACTTGAAGATAATTTTCATGAAGATGAAACAATAGTAATTGATTTTTTACCAAATGGAATTGATATTGAAGATGTCTTGGCTTCTATAGAACCAGATGAAGAAATTTTAGAAGACGTAAATGTAACTGAGACAAATGTTTCTAATACAAATTCTTCTGAATTAAATGAAACAGTTATTGTAGATGAATTAGTTGAAGAGGAATCAGTAGAATCTGAATCTAATGAATCTTCTCCAGGAATTTTTAAGAGTGCAATTATGCAGGGCTCTGCAGTTTTACAGGAAAATAAACCAATTGTTAATATGATTTCTTATGGTCTTATAGCAATTATTTTAGCAGTTCCTATTTTTTTATTTGTGAAAAAAAGAAAAGGTAAAATGGTAGAGCATATTAGTAAACTTGGAGATTTGTTCCCTGGAAAAGATGATAAAGATTCTGATAATGAAGAAGAATTTGATAAGGCTGAATCTGATTTAAAAAAAGCAAGAGAGAAAATTGATGATTTAAAAGGTAAAAAAATTAGTGCGGCTCGACAAAAACTTATGGAAGATGAAAAAGAGTTGATGAGATTGAGAAGTTTAGGAAAAGATTAAGTTTAATTTTGAATTTTTTATTTTCAGGACCCAATTTAGTAAAAATTGGCTAAGGAATAATTTTTTATATAGATAATTCTTGTTTAATATATGAAAAGTGGCTGTAGTAAATGTAATCGAAAATCATATTTGACTATTAAAAAATATTCTCTTTGGACTGCTGAAATTTCAGACAGCCCGACACCAATTGGTTGGATTTATATTATTCTAAAAAGACATGTCGAACAATTTGAAGAATTAACTAATAAGGAATTAATAGAATTAAAAAAAATAATAAAAGAATTAAAAAAAATGTTAGTAAAATCATTTAATCCAGATTGGTTTAATGTTATGCAACTCGGAAATGGTGGAAGACATTTGCATGTTCATCTTGTTCCGAGATTTGAAAAACCAATTAAGTTTGATGGAAAAACTTTCAAAGACCCAGATTACGGAGGGATGATTATTGATAGATATAAACCAGCGAAAAAAGAATTTCTAATAAAATTAAGAGATTACCTTAAGGGTAATCTCTAAAAAGATTCTTCAATTATTTTTTCTAACTCTTCATTTCGTTTAGATTCTTTATTCCAAAAGCTAAGTAGTCGCCTACAGCTTTTTCTCTATCAGGATTATCTTTATAAGATTTGACTTTAGAGGCTTGCATTACACAACCTCTGCGAAAAGCCTCTTTTGCTTCTAGAGTAGCACCATTATTTATGTAAAGTCTAGAAGCTTCTTTAAAATCCTCTAAAATACTTATCCAATAAGCATCTACTAAAGAATTCCTCTTTTTAAAGGAATACTTTTGATAATTTTCTATTCCCAAAATATCTAACTCTCCACAGCATGTGTCTAATTTATGGCGTTTGTCCAATGCTCTCTCTACGAGATTTTTTGCTTGTTTTATTGTATTTTCGTTTTCCATTTTATTTTTTATCTCCTTTCAACTTAATCTTAGAGTCCTTACTAAGCAAGTCATTCTTTTGTTTGAATTTGTTTTTTGTTTCCATTTTATTTTCTTATATTTACTACTTCTATATAGTAGTGCTAATTATATATACCCTTTTACTAAAAACCGTGCATAAATATAGAAAGATTTAAGTATTCTTATATAATTGTAGGTTTATGGTAAAAATAGAGAAGATTAATAATAAAATAATTATTGAATTATTAAACAACTGTCGTCAATCAAATATTCAAATTGGAAAAAAGGTAGGTCTTTCGCGAGAAGGAGTTGCTAATAGAATTAAGAAAATGGAAAAAGAAGGAATCATAAAAGGATATGGAATAGATGTGAATTTTAGCAAATTGGGATTTATTCCCCACGAGGTTTCTATAAAGTTTGGTGGATTAAATAGTGAGGATGAAAAGAAAATTATTGATTTCTCTAATAAAAATAAAAAGATAATTTTTGCTGAAAGGTCTCTTGGAAAATTTGATTATTTGCTTATGTTTATGGTGAAATCTATTGCTGAACTTGATGTTGAAATTGACGAATTGAGGTCAACTTTTAAGTTTCAAATTAAAAAAATAAATGTTAGCGTATGGTCTGCGAACTATGACACAATGTCTTCTTTTTTTACAGACAATCCTTTGCAGGTTATGTCTAAGCATGAAGTTGATGCTAAAATTCATAAGCTTGATAAATTGGAATTAAAATTGTTACACGAGTTGGCGAATAATTCCATAGAATCAGCAGTAAATCTAGCAGAGAAGTTAAAAGTTTCTGCAATTACTGTCGCAAATAAGTTGAGGATTTTATCTAAGGCTGGAGTTATAAAAAAATTTACAGCTCATATTGATTTTGAAAAATTTGGAGTTCATAGATATCTAATTCTTTTGAGCATAAATGATAAGAATATAGAAAATAGGCTTTCAGAATATTGTAGAAATTATAAACAAATTAGTGATTTAACAAAATTTATTGGAGAATATAATTATACTATTGAAATATTTGCAAAAGATAATTCAGAATTCAGAAAAGTGATTAATGATTTATTTAATACTTTTAGAAAATCAATAATTGAATATGAAACTCTAATATTGCTCGATGAAATTAAACATATCCCTTTTTATGAATAATTATTACTTTTTCCTTGCTATAAATAACATATTTGGCTTATCTAACTTTTTGTTCTTTAGAGTCATTTTTGACAAATCTCCTGCAAGAAGGTTTAATACTTCAAATCCCGCCTGTTCTAAGAAAAATGCAAGTTCCTTTGGAAAATACAATCTACTATCTTTAGTATAATTTCCAACTTTTTTATTGTCTTTTAATCTAATGAAAGTTCTTTTTGTTATAAACCTCTGATTTGTGACATCTACATCTTCCCCAATAATAGCTTTTATCCCCATAGCTTTTCTATCTTTTCCATTATCTACTTTTTTGCTAACAAAGTGATTTTTTATAAGCCCCATTGCGTTTTTTGTTTGAACCAAGAGCAACCCTCCTTTCTTTAGATGCTTATTAAAATTATTAAATGTTGTAAATACTTCTTTGTTGTCTTTGTTAAATGCAATTATATTATGTATACAAATTATTGCATCATATTTCTTCCCCATGTTTAGACTCTGCATAAATTTATGCTTAAATTTTAAATTAGGATATTTTTTTTGAGAAAACTTCACTTTTGCAGGGTCTGCTTCAACCCCTTCTGCTTCATAATTATTATCATGAAGATGTTTAACATGTGAACCAACCCCACATCCAACATCAAGAACACTTTTTACATTTCCATACTTTTTGAATATTTTTATAATAAATTCGGTATCTTTTTTGCTTTTAGGGTCTTGACATATTTCCCACACATTAGGATTTTCTATAGAATATTTTGAATATTTGAAATACTTAATTTTAATCACCATTATAATGAATCAAAATTAGAAAATATATAAACATTATTATTTATGTTTTGAATCTAAAAAATCCTAACTCTTAAAAACCCCCACATTTTCTTTATTTTATGAAAGCAGCAATATTATTTTCAGGAGAAAAAGATTCAACCTACTTTGCTTATTTAGCAAAGAAAAAGTAATAATTTCTGAAATATTTTCAATAATTGTTGATGGCAAATATGCAGGATAAACAAAAAATTAGGTTTTAAATTAGAAAAAATTCATAATATTAGTGGTGTTAAGAAAGCATTGTGGGTTTTAGAAAATAAATAATTTTTTATATAGTATATTCTGTTTATTTTTATGTTAATAGGATTAGTAGGCAAGCCTAGTGTTGGAAAATCCACATTTTTTAAAGCAGTGACTTTAGCAGAGGTTGAAATTGCTTCGTATCCTTTTACAACAATTAAAGCACAGCACGGAGTAGGTTATGTGAAAGTTGATTGTATTGACACTGAGTTTAATACGCAGTGCAATCCTAATCACGGATTTTGTATAAATCATAATCGTTTTGTTCCAATTGATATTAAAGATGTTGCTGGGCTTGTTCCTGGAGCGTCAGAAGGAAAGGGTTTGGGAAATCAATTCTTAGATGATTTAAGAGACGCTGATATTTTTATTCATATTATTGATGTTTCTGGAACAACAGATATTGAGGGAAAGCCGACAAAGGGGCACGACCCTGCAGAAGATATAAAATTTTTAGAGGATGAATTAAATAAATGGTATTATAATATTTTAATAAAAGCTTGGAAAGGTTTTGTTCGTAAAACTGAAATGGAGAAATCTAAATTTTCTGAAGCAGTAGCAAAACAATTTTCTGGTTTAAAAGTTAATGAGTATCAAATAAAAAGTGTTTTGCGTAATTTGAATTTATCTGATAAGCCGAGTGTGTGGAAGGATTCTGATTTAATGAGATTTGCTTCTGGACTTTTACGAGAAAGTAAACCAATGATTATTGCAGCCAATAAAATTGATTTGGGTGATGGGAAAAAGAATTATGAGAAATTGAGAGCAGACTTTCCTAAATTAAATATTGTTCCGTGTTCTGCTGATTCTGAACTTGCTTTGAGGCAGGCAGCAAAGGCAGGAATGATTAGTTATGTTCCTGGTGAGAAAGATTTTAAAATTTTAAAAGAATTAAATAAGAAACAGCGAGAAGCTTTGGATAAAATTAAAAAAAATGTTTTAACTCCTTATGTTGAGGGAACAGGTGTTCAATCAATTTTAAATAATGCAGTTTTTGGAATTTTGGGTTATCTTGCGATTTTTCCTGCTGGTGCAAATAAGTTGGGAGATAGTAAAGGAAATATTTTGCCTGATTGTTTTTTACTTCCTCCTGGTTCAACTGCTTTGGATTTTGCGTTTTTTCTTCATACTGATTTTGGAAAGAATTTTATTAAAGCAATTGATGCTCGGACAAAAAGAGCTTTGGGAAAAAGTTATGAATTGAAGAATAGAGATGCTTTGGAAATTGTTACTCGGTAATTTTGTTTCTTTTTGATTTATACTTCGTTATTTCCTTCCTTACATAGTAGACTATGCTACGGAAGTAAAGTGCCTTGTCTAAATGCAAAAATAAATCAAAATTTGGGAAATGGAGAGGAGGAGAAAATAAATTATGAGAAGGAACAAGAAGAAAGGTTCATAAAAAATTTGGAAAATTTATTGATGATGAAATGTATTCTTTAGTTCGTTAATTTTATAAAACACTTTTTTCTTTTTCCGTAATGGAAAATAAAACTTGCAAAAAATGTAATGGAAAGTGTTGCAAATATGTTGCGATAGAGATTGATACTCCAGAAGATTTAGAGGACTTTGAAAATATTCGTTGGTATGTTGCACATAAAAATATTAATGTTTATATTGATGAGGATGATAAATGGCATATTGAGTTTTTGACTCCTTGCGAATTTTTAGGCAAGAATAATGAGTGCAAGATTTATAATAAAAGACCAAC
>JAUVHP010000021.1 GCA_030593225.1 archaeon | reverse complement strand
ATAAAAGCATTTCATTCAAGTGTTCTTAAAAAAAATTTGCCCAAACTTACCATAAAAAGATATGTATTTGATTTAGAATTATTAGTTGTAGCAAATAAAGAAGGTTATAAAATAAAAGAAGTTCCTGTTGAAATTAAATATCGGTTTGGAAGTACAATAAATATGAAATCTGTTCTGAGTATGTTATGGGAAACTGCAGCAATTTTTTATAGATTAAAAATTTTAAAATACTATGGTAAAAATGAGTAAGAATCCATTAATCTCTGTTGTAATGCCAGTTTATAATTCAGAAAAATATATTGGAGAAGCAATTGAAAGTGTTTTGCAGCAGAGCTTTAGAAATTTTGAATTTATTATTGTTGATGATGCCAGTACAGACACAGGTACAAAAATAATTAAAAAATATGCTCATAAAGATAAAAGAATAAAAATATTATATAATAAAAAAAATTTGGGAATTGCAGAAACACGAAACAAAGGAATTTTAAAAGCAAAGGGAAAATATATTGCCACCCAAGATTCTGATGACATATCAACTCCAAATAGATTTGAAACACAATTTAAATATTTAGAAAAAAATCCTAAAGTTGGAGTTGTTGGAAGTTATATTAAAATATTCTCTAAAGATAAAAAAAGTACATCTATAAGAAAATATCCTGAAAAAGATAAAGACTTGAGGAAAATTATTTTTTTTGTTTGTCCAATTGCACAACCTACCTCAATGATTAGGAGAGAAGTTTTTGAAAAAGTTGGATTATACGATAAAAAATATCCTCCTGCAGAAGATTTAGATTTATGGTTTAGAATTGGAACAGAGTATGAACTGGCAAATATTCCAAAAGTTCTGTTGAGGTATCGAGAAAGTTTATTTTCAGCCACTAATTCAAAAACACGCTTAATGGAAAAACTGAGTTTGAAGATTAGATTTAAAAATTGGAAAAACCCAAAATATCATTTTAGTCCTAAAGCTTTTTTATACAATTCGTTGCATCTATTAAGTTTATTTCTTATACCTTCAAAAATTAAAATATTACTCTTTCAAAAAATTCGAGATAAAAAAAATGTCTAAAAGATTAAGGATCTTGTATCATATGCCAAGTATCGAAACAATATATGCACAAAGAACTATCTATCAGGGGTACAAAGATGCATTCAAAGATTTGAATTGTGAATTTTTTACATTGACTTCGATTGATAATCTTAAAGAAGCTTTGGAAAGAATTAATCCTCATATTTTTATGACTTTTTCTCATAATTATTATTTAAAATTTTTAGATTTGCAATTGTTAATGAAACATCGTAAGAAAACAGGAATGGTGATGTTTACTAAAATAGATTTTTGGAATTCTCCTATGAAATGGTATAGAATAAATGAGTCAAAGAGTTTAAAGTATGAAAAAGAAAAAATAAGAATGATTAAAAATGGATTATTAGGGGATGTATTTTATCATAATGTTGAACAGGATGATCCTCGAATGAAAGGTTTTACAGAAGCAACACAAAAAAAATATGTGACAATTTTACTTGCTGCAAATAAAAAATTAATTTTCCCTGATTATGATGAAAAATTTAAAGCAGATATATCTTATATTGGCACAAATCTTCCCCAGAAAAGAAAGGCGTTTAGAAAGAAACTTTTTCCATTATCAAAAAAATATGATTTAAAACTTTATGGACAAGATTGGACGATTAAAGATAGGATTCTGGGTCTAATACAAAAATTAGGTCAGTATTTTAATATATCTTATCTTAAAACTATACAAAAACCAAAATTAAAATTAGAAGATGAAAGAAAAATTTATAGTTCATCAAAAATCTGTGTTAATATTTATGAAGATTATCAAATCAAAAATGGGAAAGATATGAATGAGCGTGTTTTTAAAATCCCTCTATGTAAAGGTTTTCAAATTACAGATTATATTTCTTGTATGGATAAGTATTTTAATGAGAATGAAATAGTTTGTGCCAAGACAAAAAAAGAATGGTTTAAAAAAATTGATTATTATATGAAAAATCCAAAAGAGAGAAAAAGAATTTCTGAAAATGGCTATAGAAAAATTCTAAAAGAACATACTTATCATAATCGTGTGGAACAGATAATTAAACTTTATAAGGAATTTATTAAGGATGAAATTTGAAACAAATATTAAAAAACGTATGAGTGGTAGACATAAAGCTTCTTTGGATATGGAAAATTTTGAAGGAAAAAAGATTTTAGATATTGGTTGTAGTCATGGGTGGTTTGAAGAATTTGTTGGAGAAAAAGCAAAAGAAGTTATTGGAATTGATTTGAATAAAAAAGATTTAGAAAGTGCAAGAAAAGAAGTGAATAAAAAAAATGTGGAATTTAGAAAAAATTCTGTTTTAGATTTAAAAGAATTTAAAGAAAATTATTTTGATATTATTGTGATGTTTGATGTTATTGAGCATATTCCAAAAAATACAGAAAAAAAAGCTTTGGAAGAAATAAAAAGAGTTTTGAAAAAAAATGGAAAATTATTAATTACAACTCCTGCAAATAATTTTTCTAATTTTTTTTACCCTGCTTGGTATTTTGGGCATAGACATTATTCAAAAAAACAAATGAAAAATATTTTTAAGAATTCTGAATTTAAAATTGAAAAAATAAAAATCAAAGGAGGATTTTGGGAAATTTTTAATATGATTTTATTTTATCCATTTAAATGGTTTTTTAATATGGAAGTTCCACTTAAGGATTGGTTTGATAAAAAAAGAGATAAAGAATATTTAAAAAATGGTTTTGTTACATTGTTTGTTTGGGGGAGAAAATGATTAATAGAGAGAGAGAGAGCAGTTTCAGAAAAAAAATATTCATTATTATACTGAAGATGTTTCAAAATTATTATTAAAATATTTAGAAATGAAAAAACCAAAATCTTTTTTAGATTTGGGTTGTGGGGATGGCTCTCTTCTTTATTTTTTAAATAAAAAAGGGTATCTTAAAGATAAAGAAGTTTATGCAGTGGATTTTTCTAAGCACAGAATTGGATTAATTAAAAAGATTAATTCAAAATTTCATTGTTTTGTAAATGATGCTTGTAATATTACAAATATAAAAAATAATTCTATTGATTTTTTGAATTCTACTCAATTAATAGAACATGTTTCAGATGATAAAAAAATGGTTAAAGAAATTTCTAGAATCTTAAAAAAAGGAAGTATTGTTTATCTTTCAACTGTTTTTAAAAAATGGTATGGATGGTATTTTTATAAGTGCAATGGAAAATGGGCATTACATCCAGAACATATAAGAGAGTATACTAAAGATAAGCAACTCATTGATTTATTTGAAAAAGAAGGATTTAAAGTTTTAGAAAATAAAAAGAAATTATTTTGGTTTCCAGTAATTGAACCTGCTTTTAGAAAGTTGAAAATTAGAAGAGATATTTTTGAAAATAAATTTATGAAACCTTTGAGAAACATTAAGCTTCCCATAATTGGATATTATGAATGGGAATTGATTTTGGAAAAAGTTAAATAAAATTATTATCTAAAATATAAAACAATAAATTTAAAATTAAAAGATTCTGTAAATTTAAAATGATAAACCATATTGTTTTGTTTAAATTAAAAGAAGATGTTAAAGAAGAACAACTAAAAGAATGTCTTGATGCAATTAAAAATTTAAAGGGGAAAATATCTGGAATTGTTGAAATTTCTGGAGGATTTGATAATAGTCCTGAACATAAAAATAATGGTTTTACTTGGGGGTTTGTAGTTAAATTTGAAGATGAAAAATCAAGAGATAATTATGTTCCACATACTGAACATCAAAAAGTGGTTGAAAAATATGTTTTGCCAATTATTGAAGAAGGTCTTATTTTTGATTATAAAATCTAATAATTAAATTTGTATATTATTGCTCTTGGTTGATTCTGTGGTCCAAACGCAATTATTGGAGTTAAATTATTTCTTTGTGGATAATCATATGCCCAACTAGGAGTGAATGCAGGTTCAAAGCCATGAATAATCATGTAATCTGGATTAATTTCTTTTACAAATTCATTAAATTCTGTTTCATTATGTCCTGATGCTGTATAAAAATCATAACTATCTCTTTCAGAATAATATTGGTTTTGTACAATTGATGCGGTTATTATTTTTGCATCTTTTGGAGAATTTTCTTTTAACCAAAGTCCTGCCTCTTGGACTTCTCTGTAGCTTCCAATTCTAGAGGTAATAAAATTATTTGCATATCCTAATTGATTATACATTATAAAAGCACAGAAGAAAATTAAAATTAAATTAAGATATTTTTTATCTGGTAAAAAGAGTTTTATTTTATTTCCTAAAAAACTCATTCCTAATGCTGCACAGATAAATAATTGTGGAGAGTAAGAAATATAATATCTGGCGTCTGCAACTCTTATTCCAAAAACAAGATAAATAGGGAATACTATTGAAATTATAAATAAGAAAAGATAATTTAATCCTTGTTTTTTGTTTTTCTTTATTATTAAATCTATATACAATAAAAATTGCATTGATACAATTAATCCAATTAGAAAAAGGATAAAAGGTATTGATGTTAAGAACATTGGCAAAACTTGTGTTACAGTGTACCAACCTAAAGGACGATTAATTGCTGTTGATTCAGCACCATGATATGTTGCTAAAGCAGGGAAAATACTCCCTTGTGTTGAATAGTAGAATAGAAACATTGGAGATAACATTAATAGCCCAATTATTCCTGCTATCCAGATATTTTTATCTTTTATTAATTTAAAATTTCTTGTTATAATTAAATAAATCGCTATTGAACCTAAAATAAATACTGAAGGATACCTACATAGAAAAGATAAAATTCCTGCTATAACTGCTAGCCATAATCCCCACTTGTTTTTTCTTTTTTCATAACCAACCCAAAAAAATGTTAATGCTAACATTCCAAAAAATACGCTTGGTAAATCAGTTAAAAGTCTAAATGTATAAAACATAAATACCCAATTAAAAGAGATTATTGATGCAGCAATTAATCCAATTTTTTTATTAAATAATTCTTTTCCCAAATAATATGTGAGAAAAATTGTTCCGAGTGCTGGAAGTAATTCTGTAAAAAATCTTAGTGCTAATTCTCCAAAACCTATTTTCATTAAAACACTCCAAAACAGAGGAATCAACAAAGGTCGCATTCCAGTGAAACCTGCCCACCATTCTGGTGTTGGCATATTAATTGCCCATACTTTTGCTATTGCAAGATAATCTCCCTCATCCCACCAAGTTGGTTGATTTCCTAATTTAAAAAAATAATAAAGATAAACAATTGTAACTAAAGTCATTAGTCCTATAAGAATTAAATTTTCGTCAATGAATTTCTTTATTTTTTGTTTTCTTTTTTCTAATTCTTTGTTTTCCATTGTGAATAGATAGTTTAATATTTTTTAAAGATAGTGCTATTTTGTACTTTCAACTCTTTGCCAAATTTCTTTGTGAGATTTTTTTCCAAAATTAATATCCTTATAAATTACAAACCATAAATAAATTCGTGCTAAAAATAAAAGATTTAACCAAAAAAATTCTTTTGCATTTGTTACAAATTTAAACAAACCTAATCCTCCAGAAGATTCTTTTCTAAATGAACGAATTTCAGTGCCAATTAATTTTTTTATTTGATTATATCCTCCTGCACTACGTTTTTTTTGTTTAATCCAATCAGAAAAATTATCTGGATATTTTACATAAACTTTTGAATTTTCTGAATAATTTATTTTATAGTTTTGCTCGTAAACATTGTGGGAAATAAATCCATCTTCTGATAAAAGTTCTTTTGCTAAATTTGGAAATAAATTTTTTCTTATTGCAAAAAGATAACCTGAGCAGAAAAATCTTTTTTTATTTTTAATTGCAGTTAATCTTCTTTCATTCGCAATGTTTGTTAATACATAAGCCCAATAACCAAATAAAGAATTTTTATAATTTGTTGATATTGGATTTCCTGGAACTGCTCCAACTTTTTTATCTCTGAAAGGTTCTAAAAGTGGGACTAAAGAATTTTTATCTACAAAAACATCTCCGTCAGTTAAAACTAAAATTTCTCCTTTTGCGTAAGAAACTGCTAGATTTAATGCTGAAGGTTTTCCCTCGCCATTATCTTTTATAACTTTTATTTTAGAATCTTTTCCAGAAAATATTTGTGCCACATTTAGGGTTTCCTTATCGGGGGCAATAATTAATATTTCATAATCTTCTTTTAGATTATTATTTAAAATTGATTGTATTGATTTTGCAATTGTTTTTTCTTCTTTGTATGCTGTGAGGATTATTGATATCATTTTTTAAAAAAGAGTTTCATATTTTTTAATTAAATTTTTCCAGAAATATTTCTTTGAATTATTAATCGCATTTTTTCCTGTTTTATTTCCTTTAATATTTTCTTTAATTAATTTGGTTAATTGTTCTGAATTTCCAATATCAAATAAAAAACCATTTTCTTTATCTTGTATTATTTCTTTTCCCCCATCTGTATTACTTGAAATTACTATTTTTCCTCTTGCCATTGCTTCAATTAAAACCTGTGGCATTGCTTCTCTAAAACTAGGAAGAACAAAAATTTTATGTTCATCAATTAATTTTATTTTTTCTTTTATATCATAAATTGGTTTTTTTATTTTTATATTTTTTGGCAAATTTGTTTGAATTTTTTCTAAATATTTTTTTTCAGCTGAACCTACAATTGAAAATTCTATTTTAAGTAAATTTTTTGCTGCGGAAATAAAAGTTTCTAAATTTTTTATTGGAGAAATTCTTCCTAAAAAAAGAACCTTGGGAAATTCTTTTGATTTTTTTTGTGTAAAAAATTCTTCTGGAATTCCATTTGGAATATAAACTATTTTTTCTTTATTGACTCCTAAATTTTTTAGGTATGGTAATTCCCAATTTGCAATGGAGATTATTTTATCAAATTTATTTATATTTGGTTTAATTTTTATAAAAGAATAAAATTTAGTTGTAAGATTAAGTAAATAATTTCTTTTGACATTAAAAGGGGCATGAGTTACTAAAAAAATTGGTATGTTTAAATTTTTGCAAATTTTTAATGCCTTGAAAGAATGAGGGTGCAGTAAATGAGTTATTACTAAATCTGGGCTTAAAATTTCTAATTGTTTTTCAAAATTAAAATGCATAACATTTTTTGAGAAAGGGTATTTTTTTATTGGAAATCTATAAATATTAATATTGTCTATTTTTGCTTCTGTTTTGACTATTTTATTTGTGGATTTTTCCAGATTTGATGAAAATATAGCTACTTTATGACCTAATTTAGAAAATTCTAAAGATTCTTGTTTTACTCTATTCCAAACTCCACAAATTCCTGCTGAAAATGGACATATTTCTAGTATTTTCATAGTAAATTAATAAAAAGAATATATTTAAAGGATTTTATTTTTGCACTCAATAAGAACTAATCTTGCAAATAAATTAGGATGAATATTTGCTAGAATATTAATCATTTTATCAACTTGTTTTATAAATATTTTTTATATTGTTTTTCTGTTGGTTCAAAATTACTCATTTTCCTAACTCCTTCTCATGGTGTGTGATTGATGATATTTGTGGGTTGTATTCTATCTCAATTTTTCTTTTTATTGCCATTATCATAATAATGAATAATTTTAAAGAAGTAAAATGACGTAATATCCTTGGAATATTTTTTACTTTTTCGCTATAAAATATTTTTCTATATTTTTTATTCTTTGCTAAAAATCTACTTAGAGGTCTTGGTAAAATAGTAATCCATTGAAAAAATATTGATAAACTTAAAAGATCTTTATTTTTTTTTCTTTGGTTTCCTACCATCGAAAAAGTTATATTTCCATTAATCACATCTTTTAAATGTTGTTTTTTTAAATCTCCATGAGCTAATCCAATATCAACTATTTCCGTATTGGGATAATATTGAAGCCAAAAATCTGCTATTTTGTTTGGTTTAATATCTATATAGAAGTTTAATCCTTTTTCCCAACTTTCTTTTTCTTCATAAGGTAGTCCAAATATGTGGCTAACAGAAAATACAATTTTATTTTTTTTCAAACATTTAACAGATTTAATCACTTGTTTATTTGTCTCTGCTCGCTTGCAAATTTTAGTTCTTATACTTTCAAATGGTGTCTGAATTCCAAATTCTACTTCAATACATCCTGCATCTTTTAACATTTTACAAATTTCATCATTTGTAAATAAAACATGGCCTAAAATCTTAAAGGGAATATTAATTTCTTTTTTATATTTATTTAAAAATTCATTTAACCATTTTTTATCTGATGTAAAAACATCATCAATAAAATAAATAACTTTTGCACCATATTTTTTAGCTAATTTTAATTCACTAATCACATTAATTGGACTTCTCTTTTTTCTTGACCATCTTTCATTCAGATGTAATTTTTTCATATAATTATTAAAACAATAAGAACAACCAAAAGGACATCCTCTTCCAACCATACAATTATATAATTCTTTGTAATGTTTACCTTCTTTATTAAATAGGGTTTTATCTGGTAAAGGTAATGAGTCTAAATCTTGAATTAGAGGTCTCAAATTATTTTTATAAATTTTATTTTTTCTTTTAATCCATGTATTTTTTATATTATTCCTCTTTGGATTTTCTATTATCTCTATTAATGGTTCTTCTCCTTCACTTCTAACAAGATAATCTACAAAACTATTTTTAATGACTTCTTCTGGACATCCTGTAGGATGATTACCTCCAAAAATTATTGGAATATTTGTTAAGCTTCTAGTCAATTTCCCAATCTTTTTAGCCCAACCATAGTCTTCAGTCATAACGGAGAAACCTATAAAATCTGGCTCATACATTTTTAACCTTTTTATTAATCTTTCTCTAAAGTTATTTTCATCGTATAATATTAAATCTGCATGATGTCCATTTGATTTTAAGTACGCAGATAAACATTCAATTCCAAAAGAAACAGATGCTCTTTTTGGATATATAAATAATATTCTTGTCATTCTCTTTTAACCTCACTTTTTGTAATTTGCGAAAGTTTGCATTCAATAAGAACTAATCTTGCAAATAAGCTTGGATATATCTTCGCTAAAATATTAATTATTTTGTCGACTTGTTTCATGAAATTTAAATGCATACCTTTTCTAGATTGCCAAATATAATAAATTTTTTTAATATTGAAACTATTTGAAAATAAATTGATTATATCTTTAACCCTTGGTTTATGTATATGTAGGTGTTTTTCTACAATTTCAAAAGGTTCATCTACTGATGTTTTTTTACCTAATAAATAATACAATCTCATTATAAAATTATATTCATTGGGGAGAGAGAAATAAAATACAGCGTTTTCTTTTGCAACTCTTTTTATTTCATTTATAACTTTTTTTGGATACATTACATGTTCCAAAGTTTCTGTACATATGATAATATCATAGATATTTTCTTTAATTGGAAATTTTCCTTCATCTAGATTAAAATTAAAATTGTGTGAATCTCCAAAGTCTAGACTGTGATAAATCACATTTGGATTTAGATATTTTTTCAATATCCTATTTCCAGCTCCAATTTCCAGAATATTTATTTTCTTGCCTATTTTATTGATTGAATTAAATATTTTTTTATATTGTCTTTCTGTTGGTCCAAAATTTTTCATGCGAATTTAAAAGAAATAATCTATTTAAAGAGTGTTGGTTTGAAAAATATATGGAAAACATGTTTATCTCAATTATCATACCAACTTATAATGAAGAGAAATATATTGGAAAATGTTTTGAATCTTTGAAAAAACAAAGTTATGAAAATTTTGAGATTGTTATAGTTGATGATGGTTCCACAGATAAAACAAAAGAAATTGTTCAAAAATATAAAAAAATTAAATTGTTTGGAGGTAAACATAAAGGGACTGCATTTTCTCGAAATCTTGGGGCAGGAAAAGCAAAAGGAGAAATTCTAATTTTTATTGATGCAGATATGACTTTTGATAAGTATTATTTGGAAAATTTGATTAAGCCAATTTTGAAAAATGAAAAAATAATCGGAACTACTCACGAAAACGAAATTGCAACTAATACAAATAATATTTGGAGTAGATTATGGGGGGAAATTCGCGTAGACAAAGAGGGTGCAAAAAGTGTTAAAATTTTTAGGGCTATTAGAAAAAATAAGTTTTTAGAAATGGGAGGATTTGATTCTAAGTATGGGTATGCTGATGATCAAACTTTTTGGTATAAATATGGTGTAAAACCGGTTGTTGCAGAAAATACAATTTGTTATCACAATAATCCTGAAACATTAGAAGAAACATTTAAACAAGCTAAATGGATTGGTGCAAGTTGGAAAGAGAGATTTGTGATTTTTAAGATGTTTGGAATAAAATATTTTGCACTAATTTTATTTGGATTATTCTTGCCAGTTTTAGTTTTTTTAAAAAGTTTAAAGACCAGAATTAGTGGAGTTAGTTTTAGGAATAAAATAAGATTTTTTTGGTTTAAGTTTAGAGGATATTTTGAAGGAATTGAGAAAGCTGTTGTTAGGAGAGAGGTTTGGAAATGATTAAGAAATTCTTTTCAAAACCGCAGATTTAAGATTGAAACTTTTTTTGAAAAATTCTTTTGTCAGAATTGGTTTTAGATGTCTTGGTTTTATCTTAAATATTTTTTTGAAAAAAGGTTTCTTTTTATTTGAATGAAGAGAATTTATTTTTTTAAAATAATTAATAAATTGTTCATTAGATATTTCTTTTGATAAAATTAAATCAGGAGTTATATCAATAAATTCTTTCTGTTCTTTTTCATAAAAATCTTTCTGGATAATTTTATTTTTTAATGCATCATTCCAAAGATAAGTTCCGGGAAAAGGGATTGTTTGATAAATTATGAAATTTTCTCTGCAATTATTTTTTATAAAATTATAAGTTTTTTCCATATCATATTCGGTTTCAGTTGGTGAACCCAAAATAAAAAACCCTCCTGGACTAAGAGAATATTTTTTTGATAAACTAATTGCTTTTATTCCATCTTCAATAGTTATTCCTTTGCCTTTCAAAAATGTCAATAATCTTTGTGAACCAGTTTCAAATCCAAAGACTATATCTTTTACATTAAGTTCTTTTAATAATTTTGCAGTTTCTTCATCAAAACAATTTGCTCTTCCATAAACACTAAATCTTATTTTTCCTAAAATATTCTTTTGTTTTAATATAGAAATTATTTTTCTTAATCGTTCCTTATTTATTGAAAAGAGGTCGTCATAAATGTATATGTGATTGTATTTGTAAATTTTATATAAAATTTCTATTTCTTCTGCAACTCTTTTAGCTGAAAAAAATCTAACTTTTCTTTTCCAAAAACTGCTTGATGAACAAAATTTACATGAATAAGGGCATCCTCTTGAAGTTAGTAATGAGCCTATAGAATCAATTTCGTCTCCTGAAGAAAATCTTGGAAGAATATAATAATTCATATTTAACAAATCTCTTGAGGGTATTGGAATATTGTCTAGGTTTTCAATCATTTCACTTAATCCTGTATTTATTATTTTGTTGTTTTCTTTAAATAAAAGTCCATTTATTTTTGATAATTTTTCATAATTTATTGTTTGATTTTCTCTTATAACATTTAATAATTTTGTAAGACATATTTCTCCTTCCCCTCTAACTGCAATATCAAATGACGAATCTTCAAAAGATTCTGGAGAAGTTGTTATATGAACCCCACCAAGAATTAAAATTATTTTGGGAAAAAGAGATTTTATTTTTTCTGCTAATTTTTTTACAAAAACATAATTTATACTTACTGCTGTGAATCCAATAATTTGGGGAATATCTTTTTTTATTTTCTTAATGATTTCTTTTTGAGTTAATTGGTCTAGAATTTCTAATTCTATGAATGAACAATTCTTTTTTATGTAAGATGATAAATAAGCCAAACCCAAAGGAGGATCCCCATAAACCATGTAATCTGGATTGATTAAAAATAATTTCATATAAATTAAATTTAAGATTGATTTATAAAAATTGTTCTTGTTAGATTTAGATACTAAAATAGGACAATATTTTAAAATAGAATTGATTGATTAAGTTAATGGCTAAGAAAATATTATTTAATTCTCTTTCAGAAAAGATGCATACATTATGGCAAGAGTTAATAAATAATCCTCCTAAAGGTTATGAGTTTATAGTTAATTACTCTAAAATTGATATTGATAAGCTAAGCTCTTTAAAGAAAAATAAAACTATTAATTTTATTTATAAAAAAGTTTTTTCAAAATTTATAACCCCAATAAGTTTAAGTTCAAAATTTGTAGAAATTCCAAAAAATATTGATTTAATTTATTGTCCAGACCAAACCATCTCTAAAAAATTTCCTTGGGTGTGTGATGCAGAAGAAGCTATTGTTTTTGCAGGACATAATAGAAAATTACTTGAAAAAAATAAGGAAAAAATTGAAGCTAACTTATCTTCAAAATATTGTAAAAAAATTCTTGCATTTACTAATTTTGCAAAAAAAAGTATTGAAAGAGAATTTGATTCTCAAAAGATTAAAGATAAAATTGAAGTTGTTCATTTTGGAACGAAAATTCCTAAGATTGAAAATAAGAAAGATCCTAAATTTATAAATATAATATTTGTGGGAACTGCAAATCAAACAGATCCAACGATATTTAACTTAAAAGGCGGAAGGGAAACAATAGAAGCTTTTAGAATATTGGGTAAAAAATATAAAAATATAAAATTAAAAATTATATCTAATGTTCCTAAAAATATTGACACAAATATTAAAAATTTGGAGATTATTCCTTTAATGGACAGAGAAAAATTATTTAGATTTTATGCTCAAAGCGATATTTTTTTATTTCCAAATTATTTTGGGTTAGGAATGACAATTATTGAAGCTATGGGTTCTGGATTACCAATGGTTTGTTCTGATATGTTTGGATTACCTGATTCAATAGAAGAAGGTAAAAATGGGCTTATGATTAAAATAAAAAATAAAGGGAAATACAAAAACATGGGCCCTTCTAGTTCTGACTTTGAAAGATTTGCGGAATTTATTTGGAGAAATAATAAGGAAGAAACAATTAAACAAATTGTAGCCCATTTAACTACTTTGATTGAAAATCCAAAATTGCGGGAAAAAATGGGTAAAGAATCTAGAAAAAAATATGAAAATGAATTTTCCACAGAAGTTAGGAATAAAAAGTTGGAAAAAATATTTGATGAGATAACTTCTATTTAAAATTTCTTAAGGATTTGAATTCATCAAGACATTCTTTAAGATTCAAAATTGGAGTATTAAATTTTTTTTTTGCTTTTTCTATATTTAGGCACATATTTTTTGATCTTTTTGCTTTAAAATTAATAACATCGGAACTAACAGATTTTATTAATTTTTTATTTAGATTGAAAACTTCTGCAATTAAATTTGCAAATTCAAATTTTGAACATTTTGTAGGACCTGCAATATTATATAACCCTTTTATATCTCTTTTAGAGGATTCTAAAATAATTCTTCCCAGATTATTTACAGAGATTGGAGTAAATAAAATATCATTAAACCCGCAAAATCCCTCATTTTTTTCTAACTTATCTAACATCCATTCTGCTAGACTATATTTTGATAGTGCATTCCATCCATAAATATTAGTTCTGAGAATAAGATAATTTTTGCAATATTCCTTTACATACTTCTCCCCATTAAGTTTTGTTTCGCCATAAATATTAATAGGACTTGTCTTATCTTCTTCTAAATAATTTCCTTTTAAACCATCAAAAATGGCGTCTGTAGAAATATAAATTAATTTACTATTAATTTCATTTGAAATTTTTGCTATATTTTTTGTTAATTCTGAATTAATTGCTTGTGCTTCATTTGGATTTTCTTCACAATAATCAACATTTGTTAGTGCAGCACAATGAACTATAATTTTTGGATTAATTTTTAAAATTAATTTTTTTGTTTCTTCAAAATTAGTCAAATCCACTTTAACCCCTTCACAATCTTTTAAATTTATAAAATTATTATTGAATGTAAAATATACTTTAAAATCTTCTTTAAAAATAATTGATAAATTCGAGCCTAATAACCCACTTCCCCCCGTTATCAAAACCTTTTCTTTGTGCTGAAGATGGTTAAAACCCATGTTTTTTAATTAAAATAAAAGATTTTAAATTTATGTGTTAAAGTAAA
>JAUVHP010000025.1 GCA_030593225.1 archaeon | reverse complement strand
ATATTTAATTTCAACAGGAACTTCTTTTATTTTATAACCTTCTTTATTTGCTACAACTAATAATTCTAAATCAAATACATATCTTTTTATGGTAAGTTTGGGCAAATTTTTTTTAAGAACACTTGAATGAAATGCTTTTATTCCAACTTGTGTATCTTTGACATTTAAATTAAACAAAATTGAATTAAGCTTTTGATAAATAGCACTCATAAATTTTCGTGAAACAGGATAAACAATTTTTGATTTAGGATGTCTTTTGCTCCCAATAACTATCTCTTCATTTTTAAGTTCATTTAAAAAAAAATCAATTTGCTTAGGAGGGATATCTAAATCTGAATCTAAAAAAACAATTTTTTTTCCTTTGGCCATCATTCCCCCTTTTTTTAGAGCATACCCTTTTCCTTTATTTATGTCATAACTTAAAATTTTAATTTTAGAATTTTTTTGTTTTTTTAATTTTTCTAACTCAGTTTTCCACTCTTTTGTAGAACCATCATTAATTACAATAATCTCATAATTCTTTGTTATTTTTTTTAGTTCTTCTTCTACTTCAAAGATATTTTTCGCCAAATTCTTAGTATTATAAGATGGCAAAACTATTGATACCTCACATGTCATTTTTTAACAAGAAATAAACTACCTATAAACATTACTATATTCGAAAACATAAATGCTAAAATATATTCAAAAACATTTTCGTGAAATAAAGATAATAAAGTTATTTCAATTAATAAAAAAACAAAAAGAAAACCTGATTTTTTCAATTTATTTGTAGATAGGCCATATATTAAAATTAGATTACTTAATGCAAGAAAACTAAAAGCAATTCCAGAATAAACTAAATATTGTGCCATATCAATATATTGAGAACCATATAAAATTAAAATAATAAATTTAGGCAAAATTGCAAAAGCCAAGACAGCTCCAACACACATTAATAAAATCATTAAAATAGATTTTCCAAATAATTTTCGTGAATCTTCCCCATTCTCACATTTTTCTGACGCTAACGGAAACATGGCCTTGCTAATTGACATTGTTGCAAAAAAAATCATTTTTCCAAGCATAGATAAAACAGCATATTTTCCAGCAATTTCAGGAGAAAAAAATCTTTTAGCAAGAATAATATCCAAACTAAATACTAATAATATAACAATTGTTGTAA
Organism: archaeon; assembly: GCA_030593225.1. Lineage (GTDB taxonomy): Archaea > Nanobdellota > Nanobdellia > Pacearchaeales > GW2011-AR1 > JAUVHP01. Next base: position 11,670 of record JAUVHP010000025.1, on the reverse strand, counting down.
TAAAATAAGGAACACTTTGATTATATATCTCTTTGAATTTTATTTTTTCTATTTTATGTTCTAAAATATCTTTATTAAAATAAATAGAAATTATTATTCCAAAAAAAACACTTGCTAGCACCCCAATAATTGCTCCAAAGATTTTCATTCCCAATAAAACCAATAAAACTCCCACTGAAATTTTAATTAAAGATTCTATTACTAATGAGATTCCAAAAAGTTTAAATTTTTTCCTTCCTTGAAGCACACCTTTTGTAATTGGACTAGAAAAAGCAGAAAAAATAAACCCATTTGCAACAACAATTAACCAAAAATTAATTTCTAAAAATTTAGATATTAAAATTGAAATTGGAATTAAAATTAAAAAAATTATTAAACTAAAAATAAATCCTCTTTTCAAAGATTTAATCATTAAGAATTTTATTCTTCCATAATTTTTATTTAAATTAAGTTTTGTTGTATATTTTGAAATTAGATTTTGAATTGATTCAACAGGTATGCTATATATATACATTAGAGACATTAAAACTGCAAGAGTTCCATATCCTTCTGGACCAAGCATCCTCCCCATTGCAAAATGAAATACAAAATTCAAAAGATTTGCAATGTTCATCATAATAAATAAAATCATTGCACCCTTTCCTAATTCACTTCCTAAAAATTTTTTTAACATATTATAAATTATTTAAAGGACTTTTTATATTTGTCAGTTCCTTATTTGATACTTTTATGTAAGGAGTGCTAAAATTCCAAAGCGGAATTTTTGATTTTAAATAAAAATACTATTTCTAAAAATAATCATCCCAACTAAGATAATTAATACTTGAAATAAATTTATTAAATATACAACTTCTTGTTCATTAACTTTTTTCTTGAACCTTTTTAATATGAATATAGATAAATGTGTTAATCCATAAATTTTATTATACTTGTTTTCTAAACTTCCATCTTTGTTTACTTTTGCAAAACTTTCTTTTTTTAATTTTCCTCTAACTTTTAATCCTGTTTCAATTATATATGGAATAAAAAAGAAAACTGCAATTTTTTCAATGTTCCCTAAAATTGCAACAATAGCAATCAAAGAACCCACAGAATAAGTTAAAGCATCTCCAGGAAAAATCTTTGCAGGATAATGATTAAATAAATAAAATGCAATTAAACAAGTAATCATAATTAAACAAATTAAAGTTAACCAACTGCTCCCTGTAAACCAAGTTACAATTGATAATGCTCCTAAAATTAAAATTCCTTGACTTGATTCAAGCCCATTATATCCAGCTAGAAAATTAAAAGTTGTCGTTGCTCCAACAATTCCTATAGGGATAAATATTAAAGGATATATTAAACCAAATTCAAATCCCATCATTGCTGATTCCCCTGCATTGATAACTACTAAAGGTATTGATGCAAAAACAAGAAATAAAATTCTTAATCTTGCAGGAATTCCTCCATGAACCCAACCAAAAATATCGTCGATAAATCCAATAATTCCTGCTAATAAAATTGTTGTTAGCAAAGCAAAAATCTCAAAAGTTAAAATTTCTGTTCGCATAATAAAAGTTTTTATTGCAATATAACTTAAAACCCCAATTACAAAACCCATTAAAACTATTAGTCCTCCAGAACCCGCCACATTTTTAGGATGTTTTGGCTTATTCATATCTTCCCATATAAGACCAATTTTTTTTGCTTTCTTAATCCAAATTGGAGTAAAAAATAAAACCACAAAAAAACTTAATATCAAAGGCAAAATTAATATATTTTCCATTAGTTCTTTTCAAACCTCCTAATAAATTGAAAAGGACTAATCAGGAATTTTTTTAAAATTCCAGGGCTCTGCCGAAAATTTATATTTTTCATATTAATTATATTCTCCTGATTTTGCCATAGCTATTTCCTGATTAGGATAATTTCTCAATAAATAATCTGGATTTACTTCCATATTTTTAGGATAACTAATCTCCCAAATTTTAATTGGTCCACAGAAGTTATTTGTTTGTGGGCAATAACTTGAATATATAAAATCATTAAGTTCAATTCCTTGATTTTTCAAACTCTCAACCACTAAACTATCTTCGCTATGCACTAATTTAAAATAATCTGATTTTTCATTATACAAATATAATCTTGCCATTTGCGAATGAACTGTTTTTTTACTCATATAAAATAAAGCCCCAATTTCATTAATCTGCTGTTGCCCATTTGGCAAATTATCAAGTTTAGGAAACAAAAATATTCCTGATTCTAAACCAGAACCAAAATCATATTCTTCATCATTATAATAAACATAACGAAGAGGAATTCTATATTGTTGATTATTGTAAATAAAAATTGCCTCTGGTTGCAAAATATCTTTATCTTGATTTTGTTTTAAAATAATCGCACCAATTCCTGCATTTTTTTTAGGAAATAAGATTTTCTTTCCATTCACTTCCCAGATAATATCTTCATCAATTGCAGTTCTACCATTATAAACATAAATAGTTTCGTTTGCTGTTTCTTGAGTTTGTTTATCATTCATAAAAAATGTAGTAATCCAAGAAAATCTATCATAATTTTCATCTGCCCCAATACTTGAATAAGCAGTATATTTTCCAATTTCAGTAGAATCAATTAATAAATGAGTTCCGTTGTGTGTATAAAGAAATTCTAGAGCTTTAGATTCGTCAGTGCCAGTTAAAACATGCCTGCCCATTAAATGATTCCAATAAACAATTGCATTTCCCCCGTCTAAAATTGTTGCACGTTCTCCAATACTTTGAAGCCAATATCCATAATCCCACCAATGAGCAAAAACCGCATCTTCTGGCGTGTTTTCTCTAATCCAGCCCATTGCTTTTTGCCATTGCCATTGATAACTTCCAGGAGCAAAATTCGTTGCCTGCGCTTTATCTGATTCATAATATGCCCAAAGAGTAAATAAAGACGCAATTAAAATAATAATTGTAATAATTCCCATAAAAAATTTCATGGTTTCATCTTTTTCTTTATGCCATTTTTGGCTTGTTTTCACAATTAAAAAAGCTACAGCAACAGGACTGATTGCACCTAAAACCATAATTAATCTTATCCCAGACCTTGCCCCGATTATTCCAAGAGTTAAAACCAAGAAATATAATAAATAAGAAAATTCAAGATCTAAATCTTTATATGAATTTAATCCTATTAATAATAAGATTGCAAATAAAATGTTAAATATACCTCCAAAAAAATAAAAAATCAAAGAATTAAAAATAAATCCCAAAAAAGTAAATAAAGTCATAAAACCCAATGAGGTAAAATATCCTTGTAAATATTGTGGATATTTTCTTTTTAATCCAACATAACCAAAACATCCAATAAAAAATAACCAGCCCCCAAAATAAACCAATAAACTCAAACCACTTGTTCCATTTAAAACACTATTTGACGCATACCTGCTAAAAATTAAACAAGTTAAAAATGTTAAATAACTTATTGTCAAAATCCATCTTTCCTTGAATTTTAATTTTTTAACAAGATTATAAAATAAAACAACCGAACCAGAAAAAAACAACCAAAAATATAAAGGAATATTCATAAATATAGGTCCAAAACTTCCCTTCCAGTCATTAATAAAATACTGCTGTTTGTTTTCTGCAACAGTCAAACCAAATCTAGTTATCATTGGTTGAATTAAATTATTTTTTATACTTTCAACTTGATTCAAAATAAAACTAGGGCCTAATGTAATTAAAACTAAAATTAATAAAGCAAGTCCAGATAAAATTAATGCAAAAATCTCTCTCGGAATTTTTGTTTTTCTTCTAACATTTTCCAATAATTTATATTTCATAATAATTAAACTAATTCCAACCAATCCCATAACTCCTACTGCAGATCCTGTTGAAGTAGACATAATCAAAATTTTGATTGTATATCTTGTTGAAAAAGGAATCATTAATGCAAAAGATGTTATAACCCAAGAAACATAAATTAAATATTTTTTCAAATCAATTTTGCCGATAATAAATGCTAATAATATTGTTGGAGGAATCGCGAAAAATATAAAAATAAATCCCCCCCAAATCAAAGCCATTAATCCAGTCATAATACCTGCACTTATTCCAAATAAAATTCCTTTCTTAAAATTCTTAGCAGTAAATGCTTCTAAAAATAAATAAAACGCCATAAACATAAAGAAAAAAGCTGCTGATTCTTTTTCTGGAATTCCAGCAATAGTTCTTGGCAATAAAGACGGCATTAAAACAAAAAAAGCAGTTGCAATTAATGCAATAAGATTTGCTATTTTTTTGTCTTCTTTATAGAAAATTTTTCGTGCAAAAAGAAAAAATGCAATTCCTGTTAAAACAAACATAACAGCAGGAAAAATAATTGCAGCATAAGTTACAGTTACTTCATTTGAAAAAAAAGCCAGAAAATGATAAAACCAAGCAATCATATAGGACAATAATTTCATTTCTCCTGCAGTATTATATCCTAAGGGAACATATCTCATATAATCCCAAACAGGCAAACTTCCGTGTGCCACAATATCTTTTGCCCAACGCAAAAAAAGAAAAGGGTCTAAATCAGGACCAAGAGTCCATGTTTTAGTTGTTATATCTTTTAATTTTGAAATATTTCTAGTTCTAATAGAAAAACTAATCAAAACAATAACTGATAATATTAAATAAACTCCCCAATCTTTTTTCTCTTTTAAAAATCTAATAACTTTTTCTTTTCTTTCTTGAAAAATTTCTTGCTCTGATTTTTCCATAATCTTATTTCAAAACCCCCTGTAATTGGAATTGGATAACTAAAAATTGTTTTATAATTTTTTTCCTCTGGTGGGAAAAATTTATTTTTTTCATATTTTATCGAGAAAAAACTTATATTTAAAACTTGTTCTTAAGAAAAATTTTTAAGAAAACAAAATAGGAGTAAGATAAACTTCTAATGCGGCAGCAACAATTAATATCATAATTGAAATAAATAATAAAATTACTGTGTTTTCTAATACTCTTAAAAATTTTCTATTTCTAATTCCATTTCTTAAAATTCCAACCCCAAAAATTCCACCTGCTAAAGCAGTTGTAAAATAAGCTGCTATTTCAGGAAATCCATGAACCATATATCTTAGAAGACCCATAGGAATTTCCATTACTTTATATTGTGTAAAAATTCCAATCGCAGCTGCAATAACACTTGCATTCCAAGCTAAAACAAATATTGCCCCTGCCCCAAATATTAAGGAAAAGATTAATGTAAAAATCATAACAAAAACATTATTTTCAAGAATTGACAAAAATCGCATTTCTTTAGTAATTGACCCTGTAGGTCCAAATTTTTGGTCAAAATTATATTTGTGAACACAATCTTCAATATTTCCTGGATTGTTTATCATGCAGTAAGTTTCAACTTGTGCATTGAATAAATTAGTATCTCCAATAACAATATGCCAAAATGAAAAAGCAACAACAAACCCCAAAAACAACCACATAAAAGCAAAAATAGCATCGCTGTGTACTTTCCACACATCTAGAAAACCTTCTACTTGTTCATCTTCTGCTTCCTCTCTTTTTATTACAAAATACATAAATGGCAAAGAAAACATAACACAAAAAGTAACAACAATCATTCCTGAAAATTTAGAAAGAACAACATCTGGAGAAAAAAACCACTTCACAAGCAAGAGAGATAATGAAGCATAAATTAGTCCAACAAAAAACATTTTCCAAGGACCTTTTTCAGCAGCCTTAGGGTTAATAATCATCTCTATCATTATAATCTTAAAAAAAGAGATTTTTTAAACTTTCTCAATTTTTATATCTCATGGTGATAAAAAGTTTTCTTTCTAAGAGAAAAAAATTTAATGAAATTGCAAAAGGAATAAAAGAAATAAAAATTCAAGGTGCAAGAAACATTGCGAAAAAAGCACTTTATGCTTATCATTTAATTCCTACAAAAAAATCCAAGAAAAAACTTTTATCTTTGCGACCAACAGAACCAATGTTGATGAATGTTTTGAATAAGATGGACAAATTTTCTTATGAAGAAATTTTAAAACATTTTGACGAGGCACAAGAAAAAATAAATAAAAAAGTTTTCAAATTAATAAAAAACAAAGACGTAATTTTTACACATTGTCATTCTACAAATGTTGTTAATGCATTAATTTATGCAAAGAAAAATAAAAAAAAGTTTGAGGTCTACAATACAGAAACACGGCCATTATTTCAAGGGAGAAAAACTGCAAGGGAATTAAGAAAAGCAGGAATAAAAGTTACAATGTTTGTTGATTCAGCAGGACAAATTGCTTTAACAAAAAAACAAGCCACAAAAAAAGTAGACAAGGTTTTCTTTGGTGCCGACGCTCTTTTAAAAAACGGAGTAATAAATAAAGTCGGAAGCGGAATGTTTGCACAGATTGCTTATGATAATAAAATTCCAGTTTACATTATTGCTGATTCTTGGAAATATTCTTTTAAAAAAATAAAATTAGAAGAACGCGACTTTCATGAGGTCTGGAAAAAACTTTCTAAGAAATCAAAAATAAAAATTGAAAATCCTGCGTTTGAATTTGTTCCGAGGAGATTGATTAATAAGGTTGTGACAGAGGTTTGAAATGGAGTTAAAAGAAGTTAAGAGATTTCTTGAAAAATTAAATCAAGATGAGATTATCATTGATAATCATTTTTATAAAAGAAGTAAAGAAAGACCAATAAATGAAAGCATTGTTAGAAGTTTTTTATCTAATATTAATAAATTAGAAAAAATTGAGAACGGAAAAGAAAATAATCGGTTTAAATTATGGTTTAAAATGAGTGGTAAATATTCCTTGGTTATAATAATTGAAGTTAATCCCCAAAAAGATTTAAAAATAATAAGTGCCTGGAATAGTAACAGGAAATGGCAAAACAAATTACAACAATAGATTATGATTCTGATAATGATATATTCTTTATATCCAATGGCGAAAAAGTAAAAGCGTCTTTAGATATTGGGGATTTTGTTTTAGATGTAAACCATAAAAACTTTATTTGTGGAATTGAAATAATGAGTGCAAGTGAAAATTTGGGCATTGATAAAGATGTTTTGAAAAACATACAAAATATAAAAATGTCTATAACATATAAAACAAATCATGTTTATGTTTTGCTCTTAATGATATTCAAGAAAAAAGGTAAAGAAGTTAATATTCCAATACCTTTAACTCTTAACTTAGGACATAAAGTTCCTAGAAAAGAAATGTTAATGTATAATTAATAAGAAGTATTGGTAGCAAGAGATTAATGATTTTTCTTTAATTCTTCAATTATCAAATATAACATTTTTAATAAATGATAAGAGAAGATAAATGCTCCAATATTTATCACAATTATTCCATACCAAATTTTAAAATCTTCTCCAAAGTTGAACATTATTAGAAATCCGATTATCATAATTATAGAAGAAAGTAAAAAATAGAGATTAGTTCTTCTGAATTTATCCTCCTTAATTAAAATTGCACCTATTATTAATAGAAGTGTTATTAAGATAAATATTTCTGATATTGAATTTTGAAAATTTTAGAAAAAACATTGATAAAACCTCCTGTAAAAATTCCAGCACCAATAAAAGTAAAATTCTTTTCCAATTTCTTCATATTAACTTAAAGAATTATTAGTTTTTATTCCTACTCTTCCTTCTTCCCACATTCCCCTTTCCCACAGCATTCATGTTCTTCACCTTCTTTATTTTCTTTCCCCCCACAACACTGATGCTGTTCTTGATTCTGTGCTTCCATAATCATCTTTTGAAATTCCTCACCAACTTGCTCAATATTTTTAATCAATTCTTCCTTTGCTGCATTTAACTTTCCAATTTGTTCAATAATCATTTCTTTTGTTTTAGGAATACTTTTAGTAACAAAATTTTTTCCACCAACATCAACAACTAACTCTTCAGAAAGCAACTTTGTCTTAGCAAAAATTCCTTTTCCAATCAAAGTCATAACTTCTTTGTCTTTCTTTCCAACTAATTCATCAAGACCTAAATTCAAATTGCCCAAATCAATTATTCCTTGTTCAACTGCTTGAAGTTGTTGCTGTAATTGTTGCATATGCTGTTCAAACATTTGCAATTTATACATTAATTCTTGTTGATTATTTTCCATAGAATTATATTTTTAGACTGCTTTTAAAACTTTCTTCTCCCTCATTTTAATTTTACCATTTCCATTTTTCATTCTTCTTTTCTCCCCCCAAATTTTGAATTATTTTTTATAAGATTAAGGCATTTTCTTTCGTAGCATAGTTTACTATGTAAGAAAGGAAATAACGCAAAGATTATGAAAAAGAAACAAAATTAAACAACCTTCAAAGCTTTTCTAAGTATACTACTAAACACTAAAATAGACAATAAATAAAACCAAAACCAATTAAAGAATCCAAAAAACTTTGGATTTCCTAATACTGCAAAAAAATCCATAAACCATCTAAAGAAAAGCAAAAACGGAATAATCGTAAACAACGAGCCCTTCATACTAACCTGCATAATCTTCATTGTCGTCGGCCAAATGCTCTTCTGAATCTCCATCATTTTTTTAGGATTATCTTTGTAGTTGTTCATATCTTTCTGCAACTCTTTCTGCTCCTTTCTTAACTCCCTCAATGTTTCTTGGTCAGTTGCATATTTTTGAACAATTGTAGTTATTAATGCAATAACAAAAAACACAATTAAAGAACCAAGAGTCATATTCCAATTAATCAAAGCACCTGCAGTAGGATTTAAAACAGCACCAACAGAATTTTTCACAATTGGAACACTATTCCATAAAAAAAGAAGAACCAATGAAATTGACATTAACCCAAACATAATCATAAAAAATCTATTCATTCCTTCCTTATCCATTTTTTTGACCCCTTACATGAAAAAATGAATTATACAAAATTTTTAATTTTAGTTTATCCATTAATGTTTTAGTAAAAAATAGTTTTTAAAGTTTTCAATAATTTATTTCCCCCACTATTCTTTTCCCCCCCCAATTTTGAATTATTTCCAATGAACAAAATATAAAATTACCCACTCATAAATTTCTTCATGGCCGGATTCATATCTTCCATATGGTCTTTAGCAATTTGCTGATAAAACTGATACATAATCATAATTACTAAAAGAATAGCAGTTCCTGAAACAAGTGCTCCTAACAAGTCAGTTATAGAAGCCAAAACACCAACAGCCAAACCACCCATAACAGTTAAAGGCATAATATATCTATCTAAAATACTTTCTAAAATTCTATTATCCTGTCTAAATCCAGCAACTTGTAATCCTGAAGATGAAATTTTTTGTGCCTGTGATTTTGAATCCATACCAGATGTCTTCACCCAAACAATTGAAAACACCATTGACAAAAGAGCAAATGATAAAATATGTGTAATTGATTGAAAGAAATATCTCCACATAAATCCTCCCCTAATAAATAATTCTAAAATATTTGTTGAGCCCAACCAAAATGCAAATCCAGAAACTGCCTGCCCCTGAATAAAATGTCCTAAAAATGTTGGATGTCCCAACCAGTTTTCCAAAATCCCTCCAAGCATTTGTATTTGAGCAATAAAAGCCGCAGTTAAAATAACTGGAATTACCGACGCATAAAAAAATGACAAAGGCCATTTAATACCATACCCTCTAATTTTTCCAAAAGATAAAGGAATTTCAACTTTCAGCGACTGAACCCAGACAACAACTAAAAATATAATGATTGTCGCAATAATAGCTGCTGACGCAGACATAAATTCAATAGGATATTTATTTATTAAAGATTGAATAACAACAAATACTTTTCCAGAACACGGAGTATTTTTAAAGTCCAATAAACAATTTTGCCCTTGCTGATTAACAAATTGAAAAGCACTAGTCATAATTCTCCAACTAACTCCTGCTCCAATAAACATACTAACACCAGAACCAAATCCCCATTTTTTACTCAATTCATCCATATAAAAAATCGCAAGTCCACCAAGTATTAATTGAAAAATTACTAAAAATGTAAAACCAGGCAGTGCTTGCAAAGCATTCATCATAACATAAATAATTGCTTCAAATACAATAAAGAATAAAATAAGAATTTTCTGCATTCCTTGAAAAAACTTTTTTCCCTCAACAGTTGAAGTATCAATATCAACAATTTTTGCACCTGTTAATAACTGCAATATAATAGAAGCCATTACAATTGGACCAATACCAAGAGAAATAATACTTCCAAAATCTGTTCCCATTAAAATAGCTAAATATTCAAATCTTTCAAGAGCATTCGAGGACAAACCAAAAAGCGAAACATTTGCAAGAATAAAAAACACACCCAAAACAATCAAAGTCCATTTAAGTTTAACCTTAAAACTTAGTTTTTTCTCTTCAGGTTTTCGTACTTCTGGAATAAAATTAAATATACTTCTCAAATCCATATTTATCTATTAGAAATTATATTTTTAAAGATGTTGATTGAATTAAATAAAGTAGTTATTTAGATTTTATTCAATAAATATTTTTTCTTAATCCAACCTGTAAAACATAAACAATTAATTCATTATTTTTTATTTCATAGATTATTCTGTATTTATTTACTCTTAATCTCCAAAGTCCAGATAGATTACCAATAAGTGGCTTTCCTAATTTAGGATTAATTTTTAATTGTTTTATCTTTGCAACAATTTTTTTTGCTTCGTATTTATCTAATTTTCTAAGAAACTTTTCAGCAGGAGGTTCAAAACTTATTTTAAACATTATATGCCCAATTCTTTCTCAAGATTTTCAAGAGAAATACCATAATTTCCTTTATTAATTTCTTCAAGAGATTCTTTGATTTCTCTCATTGCCCGAGGGTCTTGTAAAACTTCTATTGTTGCAATTAAATTTTTTATATCAACTTTATTTTCAGAATTTTGTTTTCCAAAAAGAATACGACTTAATACTTCATTTAAACTTTCTCTTTGATGAATTTTATATTCTTCTAATTTATTTCTAACATCACTATTTATTTGAATTGTTGTATTCATTATAACTCGTTATAATCTCTTATATTTTTAAAGATGTTGATATTATTTCTTTTTCTTTTTACCTTCTCTCTTAGCAATAGTTCGCGGACTTTCAACTAAAGGAGTTTTAATCTCTTTAATTTCTTTAACAATTATTTCTCCACCTGCCTTCTTAACTTTTTCAATTGCTGACTTTGACGCTTCTAAACATTTAATCATTAATTTATTTGCAACTTCTCCAGTTCCAAGAATTTTATATTTTGCTAAATTAATTTCCCATTTATCTCCAACTTGTTTTCCATATTTTTTTAAATTAAGTTCAATCTGAGACAAATTAATTCTTTGACGAATATCTCTTTTTGTTCCACGACTAGTAATCCCTTGCTTTCCAAAATATTTGTGTCCGTATAATTTTGTAACAAGAGTTTTCTTTTGGTCTGCTCTCTTCCCACTCCCACTCATTCCTTTTCCACCTCTATGCCCGCTTTTTCGCTTTCTCTTTCGTGCACCTGTCCCATGCGTTCCCATTCCATGCCCGTGCATTCTACTCGATTTTTTTCTTTTATGAGTTTTCATTTTATTATTTAAAACAACCCTCCACTTCCATTAAACCATTTGAAATATCATAAGATTTTTGGTCCATTGTAGAAATCTTAGGGAGATCTACAATATTACATTTAATTTTTTTATA
>JAUVHP010000052.1 GCA_030593225.1 archaeon | reverse complement strand
TTTTTCATTTTATATTTTTTAAATAAAATTTTTATGTTTTTCACTTTTTGGAATAAATTTCTCTATTTCATCTAAATTTTTTATGATCTTTCCAGCCACAATATTTCTACCATCGGCTGTACAATGATGTGTACAGCTTTTTTTTGGTTCAAATCCTCTAAAAATATTTCTAGATTTTTCACTAAACCATAGCTCTTTAAATGAACAATTTTCTATTGAACCAAGAAGACCAGTATCTGAGTAAGCTTTATCATGACAAAAATATACTTTTTGATTTGCTGCAATAACTGGTACAGTTTCCATCATAAAACATCTTGTATAAGGTCTTTTAGAAGCCATAACCGAATCAAAATCTGTTTGCACAGAATTAAAAATTTTGAAACTCTCATCTTCAAACTCTTTTGCTTTTTCTATTTGACCTAATACTTCTTTTCTAAAAAGTTCATGGTATTGGCCTGATCCCCCAAGAGATATTTTATTGCCCTCTGGAATAAATATTGGTGAGAATCTAATATGGTTTACACCAATATCTTTGAAAAATTTTGCTGACTCATAAACAGCCTCAGCATTTAAATGTGTTACCAAAAAATTAATTCCAAATTCACATTCAGATTTTTTTATTTTTGCAAAATTTTTCACATTTTTCTCTAATTTTCCAAAAAATCTTTTTGGAATTTTCCTATGTTGTGTAAAAAGTTCTGGGTTACAATAATCTGCAGAAATTCTCACCCATTCCGATTTTGCTAAAACTTCAGCTCTTTCATCATTAAGTCTTTGTCCATTAGTTATTATTGATAATTCTATTCCCAATTCAAGTGTTTTTTTCATAGTTTCGATTATAGGCTGATATACTAAAGGCTCTCCTCCTCCCGAATAAGTAACGGCCTTTACACCCATAACTTTTAAATCATCTAAAATCTCTGTCATCTTATTTCTAGGTAGTTTATCTTGGGCGTATTTTTTCTCAGAAAGAAGATATCCAAAATCAGGATCATATGAGCAATAAAAACATTTGTGATTGCATTGATTTGTAGGTTTTATTCTAACATAGACTGGGGAAGTCACTTTTTCTTCAGCTAAACTTTTTAATTTTTCTTCATGAAAAGCTATTTTTGATTGATTGTAAACTTGGTTCATTTTTTATTCACGAGTTTAATTATTATAAATTTTATTATTCTAGATTATAAAAGTCTCTTCTTTCAATGATCATCATCGGGCTTTTTGTATTTTTTGCTAGATTATAACAATTTAAAACTTCTTTAGAATTCTTAGGATCATAAAGGGGCATTTTAAACATTTTTTTAAAAGAATTTGTAAAATCTTGTATGTGTTGTGGGCCAGGATTAATAGGATTTTGTGATCCAACAATAGCACGAACTATTACAGGAGGATTATATTGTCCACAAGATAATTCATTTAATTTATCTAAGTGATTAACTAAACCATCTAAGGCATTTAACATAAAATCTTGTCTCTCAAAAATCAAAACTGGCTTAAACCCTTCTATTGCTAAGCCTGTACTCAGACCACTCATTAAGCTTTCCGCAACAGGCATTTCAATTATCTTTTCTATAGGAATATCTTTTAGAGATCCATATGCTTTAGATCCATGAATTAAATTATATCCTACAAATAATGTCTTTGAATCTTGTGCCAAAGTTTCCATAGATTTTTTAATTGCTTGACTATATTTCATTTTACATTGTTGAACCCAATTTAGTTCCAGAAAAATTAACAAATTCACCAGTTCCCGCATGGGGCGTAGTCGGTTTATAGTTATATCTTTTAACACAAGAAGGCCACCGCATTTCAGATTTTCCATATCTTTCTATTTTTGAAGTTTCAACAGAACGGTCATTATCTTCAATAATAAATGTGCAAGGTAAATTATGCCCATCTACATATCTTACTGCTTCATAAAAATGCCCCTCTTCCTCTGCGGCATCCCCCAAGAAACAAAATACATGTCTATCTTCTTTTTTTCTTTTTAAGGCCAATGCAATACCTGTGGCCATTGTTGGACCTCCAGAAACAATAGCAGTTGAAATAAAATTTAAATCTCTATCAATTATATGCATACTTCTGCCTTCGAGAATCATCTTTTCTAATTTTTTTGGTGAACCTCCAGACAACAAATAATGGTAATGGGATCGATGAGTGGATATTTTGTAATCTTCTAAATTTATTTGTCTAAAAATCTCAATTAATTGTTCTTCATTCCCTCCTGACAAATGAATATAATATGGGATTTCAGCATTATTCCATTTTTCTGCTATTTTATTCTCAAATTCTATCAATTCTTTTTTAGATATATTAATGTTCATTTTATAATTTAGATAATTAGAAATTTGTTTAAAAAGATTTATATAATTTATTTTATGTCCAAAAATAACAAAAGAATTTATATATCTTATATATAGCATTTAATTATGGTAAATGAAACAGTATTAGTAACTGGTTCTAGTAAAGGGCTTGGGGAAAGTTTGGCTTTAATTTTCTCTAAAAATAATTATGATATAATTTTACATGGTAGGGATGAAGAAAATTTAAGACAAATAAAAGAAAAAATTCTTACAAAAAATGTAGATTGTGAAATTGTAAAAGGAGATATTAAATCATATAAAACAATTGAAAAATTATTTCAAGTAGCAAAAAAAAGAAATATATCAATTTTAGTAAATAATGCAGGGGTAGATTATAGCGGTTCTTTAGAAAATACAAATTTTAGGGATATTGAAGATGCTTTAGAAGTAAATTTAATTGCACCAATAAAACTCACAAAAAAAATATATCCTTTATTTTCAAGAAAAAAATCTGGGATAATTGTAAACATTAATTCAGTAGCTAGTTTAAATGTACCAGAATTAAAAACAATTTATTGTTCAAGTAAGAAGGGGTTGGAAGGATTTACAGATTCTTTGAGATTTGAAGCAAAAAAAGAAGGAATAAGAATTATTGGAGTTTATGTGGGGGGAATGAAAACAGATATGTATGCTAAAACAGGCAGAGATATAAGTAGATGCATGAATCCTTTAGATGTCGCCCAAATTATTTATGATGCATGTAAAAAAAATCAAAGTGCCAGTATGGATGAATTAACAATAAATAAAAATATTAAATAAAATCTCTGAGTTTTAAATTATAACATATAATTTTTAATCTCTCTATAAACTTTTTCAACAGAAATATCTTCCATACAATTCTTTCCTCTTTCGCAAACCCCTTTAAAACAAGGAATACAACCAATTGAATTATTTGGAAAAATGGCTTTTCCTCTATTTTCAAAATAAATTTCTTTGTGGGGTGTCGGACCAAATAATCCTAAAACCTTTTTGTTAAGTGCTAAGCCTAAATGTAGCCCCAAACTATCATTACTCACAATTATTTTACATGAATTTATCCAATCGATATATTTCTTTATATCATTTTTCACTTCTTCATAAACATCATCTTGCCTAGTAACTTTCACCCCTTCTTTGTTTAAGATTCCCTCTAATATACTCCAATTTTCTTTTGGCCAGGATTTTGTTGGCCATTTTTCTCCCACCAATATATTTAATCCAATATCATATGTTTGAATTGTTTTTGGTTTGTATCCTAAAATATATCTTTCACCACCCCATTTTTCTCCCACCATCTCAAATAAAAGATCTTCAAGAATTCTGGAATTTTCTTTTTTAGCCAAAGGGTTTGAACTAACTCCTAATATTTCAAATGCTCGATCATATGCTTCAGCCTGATTAGTTTTTGTATCAAATCTAAACCCATATTTTTTCCAAGCTTCTATAGTTTTAGCAAATTTACAAATTTCTATATTTTTTTCAAGATTTATTAGCGTATCAAATTCTTCCCCTTGTAATTTTGCAGCGGTCCAAAAATCTAAGGGGAGGAGTCTATCAATATATGCGTTTTCATCTAAAAGAGGGAATGCCACTTCATCAGTAACCCAAGTTATTTCATCATTTTTGTATAAATGAAGTAATGGAGTAGTTCTTAATATATCTCCAAAACTAACTTTTTTTGAATTAATATTATACTCCAAAATTTCAGAATATCCTGTTTTGATAATAAGAATTTTTTCTTTTCTAGTCATTTTAGATATTTTTTACTTATAATTTGATTTAAAAATTTTTCAAATTTTTCAATATTTTTATTTATTTCAAAATCTTCTCTAGCTTTAATAACATTTTTAAGTAGATAATTTAAATCTAATTTTTGAACCATTTTATTAATATTTTTTATATCTTTTCTAATAAATCCAATATCCAAATTATAACGTTTCATTAATCTATCTGTAACTTCAAATTCCTTGTAGTACATAAAAGGCAATCCTGCTTCTAAAAAAGAAGCAACTTTATTTGCAGCACCAGTACTAACAAGTTCCTTTTTTATTATTTCGAAATTAAAATTTGGAAACCACATACCAATATCATATTTTGATATCTCTTTAATTATTTCTAATTGGCCCAAGGGTTTATGCAAATGAAAGTATTTGCTAGATAAAAATTTTTTATATATTCTAGAATTCTTTATATATTCATATTGATTACTATATATATGAAAATGAATTTTTTGTTTAAGAATTTCTTTTATAGAATATTCCCACGATCCTAAACCAAATGCATCTGAATCATCTTCTTCACTTTCAATAGATCCAAGATATACTGAATGAATTTGTCCATCTTTATCAGAAATTTTATTTTTATTAATAGGAACCATAAAATCTTTTGAACAATAAGGAGGGAATTTTATAACAGGGCATTTAACATTAAAGATTTTTTTGACATAAGATTCTTCATCACCTTTAAATATAATTCCATCTGAATTTTCAAATAAATATTTCTCAGCTTTTAATTCAAAATCAGGAATTCCGGCTTTTTTATAATATTTTATCTTTTTATATTTTAAAATATTAACATCATAAGGGAAAAAAACAAAAGGAATATTTCTTACAATTTTTTTTATTAAAACATGTATCCATAGAGGATATGGTGAAGCAAATCCTACCACAACAGAAGGATTTAATTTTTTAATTTTAGAATATTTTTTAAGTATTTTAGGAATTCTTTTAAAAATATTTAAAACATTTTTTATGTTTAGACTAAACGATTCTAAATCGAAACAAATCATTTTAGAATAAGCTTTTTGATATAATTCTTTGTCAAATTTAAGAAAGCTTATCAAAATTATCTCATAATCTTTTTCTTTTAATGCCCTAGCAATTTTAAAATTAAGGATATTTGGGATAGGTTCAACAAAAACTATTTGTTTTTTCATATAAAAAAAATAAAATCAGCTTTTATAAAAATTGTCGTAGCAAAAAAATTAAAAGAATCAGATTAAAACTCCAGCCTTTCTTAATAATTCTTTAATTTCTTCTTTATTAAGAATTTTAGCAATATTAGAAGTAAAAGGTATTTCAGGATTTTGGCCTATTCCATTATCACTATGTGGTCTTATAATAAATCTGCCATCTTTTACAATAGTATCTTTGCATTCAAAATAGGCTATCAAACATTCATCTCTTTTCTCACCCGGCCTCATACCAATAACTCTTACTGGAACTTCTCCTCTACTCATAACTTCTGCCAGATCTTTTATATAAATTGCGTCCATCTTTGTAGATACTATTTCTCCATCATTCCCATTTATTAATGTATAAAAAATTAAATCTATAGAATCATCTAATGTGAAAAAAAATCTAGTCATCTTAGGGTCAGTCACTCCAATTTCTTTTTTTTCTAAGTAAGCTTTTTGCCATTTTGGAACTATTGAACCTGTTGTCATTAACACATTTCCATATCTTACTGTTAAAAATTTTGTATTTAAATCTCCTTTTGTTTTTCCCGCTTCATAAAATAATTTTTCCATTAAACATTTACTCATACCATATGCATTAATTGGTGCAGAAGATTTATCTGTAGAAACAGCAAGACAAATTTCTACATTTTTTTCATCTTTTACAGCATTAATAACATTTATTGATCCCAAAACATTTGTTTTTAGACATTCCATTACTTGATTTTCTGCGATATCTACATATTTGAATGCAGCAGCATGTATGACAATATCCACCATTCTTATAGCATTTCTGATTGCATGGTAGTCTTTGATGTCTCCAATAAGGTATTCACATTTTTCAAACCCATGTATTTTTTTAACAACATCTTGTTTTTCCTCATCTCTGCTAAAAATAATTATTTTTTTTGGAGAATATGGGAGAATTCTTTTTATCAATTCTTTTCCTAATGCTCCTGCTCCTCCAGTAATTAATATTGATTTTCCTTCAAATAAATTACATACATCTTCTTCGAAATCCATAAATTCCCCAAACAAATCTTTATTTTTAAATTTTTAGGTTGTATTTTTAATAATCTCTCTCTATTTTAAAGAAGTATTAAAGAAAGAAGGATCTTCTCTGCTTTTAGTATGGCTTGCAGGTTTATATTTTTCAACAATTCTATTCCTCTCTTGCAAAATTTGTTCAGAAGAAAGGGCATTCGTTCTTACGACAGATTCACTTTTTCCCTTCGTTCGAAAGTGTGCAAATGCTTCTTTTTCTACAACTAAATCTATCTCTTTACAACCTTTATCAAGATTATCTCTAATAGCAGTTCCTTTATATGGAGTATAGATAGTTAATTGAAAATCATCTGTCCCACTTTCCCTAATGAACTTTTCTGTTTTTTCAATTGTTTCATATGTTTCTCCAGGAAGACCAATCATCAAAAAACTTTTTACTCTTATCTCTCTTTCATTCATCAAACGAACAAATTCATAGCATTGCTCAACCGTTGTTTGCTTGTTTACATTGTCTAAAATCTTTTGACTTCCAGATTCTACTCCAAAACCAACCTCTACACATCCAGTATCTGCAAGTAAATCTGCAAATTCAGGCGTCATAAACTTTGCATGTCCATTACATTTGTAGATAATATCTCTCTTTTTTAATTCTTCCGCAAAAGGTTTTACATTATCTATAGATATGGTAAATAAATCATCAATAATGTAAATGGCATTAAATCCCAACCTCTGAATTTCATCAAATTCTTTTTTTGCTTTTTCAATTGGGGTTTGACGAATAGGGGTTCTTGCATTTTCACAAAAAGTACATCCCATAGGACATCCTTTTCCACTTAAAAATGTGGTGGCATTTCTTTTGTCATTCCCAAATGTATGAGTATATTTTTTTAAAAAATTCCAAAATTTTATTCTGTTTGGAACTGGCAATTTATTATATTCTTCTTGGGTTAAATTACTTGAAATAATTCTCTCTGTTGCTCTGCCTTCAATAATATCCAAAAGAGGTTTTTCGCCATCTCCTTTAACAATATAATCCCAATTCTCTTCCTCAAGTTCGGAAGTATAAAACTGTGCATGAGGTCCACCCGCCACTAAAATTTGTTTTTTATCCGTTTCTCGATTTTTTAATTGATTAATAATTTTTTGTGCTTGTTCTTTTTGGGGAGTCATAATACTTACTCCAATAACATCATAGTCTGAATAATCTTTTATTATTTGCTCTTGTGGATTTTCAAAGGCATCTTCAATATCCACTTCATGACCTGATTGTCCAACATATGTTGCAAGATATAATAATCCTAAGGGAGGATAAACTCTATCACTATCTAAAAAAGGACTTCGTAGACTTATTAATAAAACTTTTTTCTTATCCATTTAACGACAAAAAAATAAGTTTATATAAATATTACTTTAATTAAAGATATATTTGTTCAATTTATAAAAATCCTAATTATTCTAATTTCATCATTTGTCTTGAAATTTTTTACCATCAGATCTTATTACTTCTTTTTTTTCAATATGGTATGCAGATAGATAATTTCCAGATCCAGCACCAGTGTCAATATTTATATATCCTTCCGAGAAAAAAGGAATTGTATCCATTGGAGTATGGC
>JAUVHP010000056.1 GCA_030593225.1 archaeon | reverse complement strand
GTCTCGTGTGTTTTTTGTTATTAATATTATAAGTTTTCCTTTTTGTAATCTCGCTGTTCTTCCTGCTCGTTGAATTGCTCTAATTGCAGAGGGTATTGGTTCGTAAAATATTACTGCATTTACCTCTGGAATATCTAAACCTTCTTCAGCAATGCAAGTGGCTGCGAGCACATTTATTTTTCCATCAGAAAATTTTTCTATAATTTCTTTTTGTTTTTTTTGATTCATTCCCACCCCATTTTTTTTAGCTTGTCCCACAAAAACTTTTGCATTTATTTTTTCTATTTCATTAAGTTTTTTAGCAATTGCCGATGCTGTATCTCTAAATTGTGTGAAAACTATTATTTTTAGATTAGGATTTTCTAATTTTTCTCTTTGAATTATTTCATGTAATTTTTCTAATTTTGGATGTTCTTGATTTTTTGTTAAGAGTTCGTTTGATTGCATATAAGAAAAATTAAATTCTGGTTTTGAAGCTAATTTTATAACACCTTTTGATTTTTTTTGTGCTGCTTCATTAAATAATTTTTTTAAATAAATATTGAAACTTGTTAATGTTTGAGTTTCTAAAAGTTCTAATGCGTGCTGGATTTTTATTGCTTGTGCACAGGCCGATGCTCCTAACATATAATTGTAATTTTTGTTCCCTCTTGCTAGAGTTCCCATAATCTTTTTTTGAAGTTGTATTAATGCAATTTTTGAGACAGGTCCGAACAAAACTTTTCTAAATCTTAATTCTTCAACATATCTATTGAAAAGTTTTAGCATAACATGTCTTATTTCTTCAAATTCTGGAGGAAAGTCAACATGTATTTTTTCAAATTTTAATTCTTGAAGATATTTTTTTACATCATCACTTTCCCTTGTTCTTAATTCTACTTCTTCTATTCCTAGATTTTTACAGATTTCTTTTATTTTTTTTGTTTCACTTCCTGGAGACGCTGTTAATCCAATTATTCTTTGATTTGTTGCTTGTGATTTGTATTTTTGTGCGACAAAATTATAATCATAATTTTTAACACATCTATGAGCTTCGTCTTCAATTAAAAGAGATACACTGTCTAAATTGTATAAATTTTTTTTCAAATCATTTGCAATACACTGAGGTGTTGAAAAAATAATATCTGCTGTCTGCCATATTTTTTTCCTTTGTTCTGCTTTTATTTCTCCTGTAAATAATTGCATATCTGCAAAAAGTTCTGGTAAATATTTTTTGAAAGAAATAAGATGTTGTTCAATAAGTGGTTTTGTTGGTGCAAGGAAGACGATTTTTTCTGTTGGAAATTTTTGCATCCTGTCAATTGTGAGCATTAAAGCAATAAGTGTTTTACCTAGTCCTGTTGGAAGTATAACTAGGCAATTTTTTTCTTTGCAGGTTTCAAAAATTTTTTGTTGATAGTCGCGTGGAGTTATATTCTGTAAAAATTTCATTTTTGTGTGATTTTGTTTTCTTTTTCATCAACTCTTTGTTATTTTCTTCCTTATATAGTAGACTATGCTACGGAAGAAAAGTGCCTTGATTCAATCCACCACCATTGGCGTACCCTGAAAAATCTTTTTCAAAGATTTTTACTAAGGGCAAAAAATCTAAACAAAATGGATCCAATAAGATGTTTAAACAAAAATCTTTTTTTAAGTTTATAGGATATAAGAAAGGAAAATTTAAATAATTAAAAATACAAAACCTAGTCCAATTAAAATAATTGAGGCCAAGAAACTCCAGATTATTATGCTCCCAAAGAATATTTTGTTTCCGTCTAAATTTGATAATGGAATCATATTAAAGAATGCATAGAATATATTTAATCGTGCGAATTCTGTTGCTCCAATTAAGTATCCTAATGTTGCAAAAAATAAGTTTGCTAAAATTCCTGCTACAGCTATTAATCCAATATGGAATTCTGTCATTTCTGAGAAAGAATAAAATCCGTGTCTTTTTGCAGCTTTGTATTTTTTTGCTTTTACATCAAAAACAAGAGACGCCATCCAATTAATATATCCAAGTGATAAAACTTTTACAACAATTGGCATTATTGCTCCCAAGGGTATTGCTTGTTTGAATTTTTTTGAGGGGTGGTAAAATCCCCTAATGATTGCTCCGAAAAAACCATACCTTTTCATTTCCCAGAGTTTTGTTTCAACTTGTGCTTCAAAATAATATCCTGCTATTTTTTTTGAGATTGTATTGACCATTATAATTAAAAATACAAATAAAAGTGTTGTAAGAAAAAGTTCCATTGATTGAATAAGGCTGATAGAAAATGCCAAAATAATTGTGATTATTACTATGTGTGCGATTTCTTTTTTGTTTAGCATAAATTATAATGTTTAATTAATTTTATAAATCTTCTTTTCTATAATATTTTAAGATGGTGAAGAAATTTTTTTTATTTGGGATGATTGTACTTTGGATTTTAATTATTTTTGGGGTTGGAGTTTACGCAGTAGTTCCAAATCCAGGACATTCTGCAGATGAAATTCTTGTTGAAATTAATCAAAAATCTATGACTTTACAAGAAGCATTTGATGGAAACTTTTTGAAAGATAGTGTTGCTCTTCCAACTTTAGATAACACAACAAGTTTAACAAAATATCATTTAGGAAATAATTTACAAATTTATCTTGGAGAAAGATTATCTTTGCAAGATGCAATTAATAAAATTGGTGGTGCTACTTCTATTGCAAATAAAGGTTTTTGCAAAGACACCCCAGGAATATTTAGCTGGATATTTAGTTTTATAGGACATAGTGCAGACCAAATCACATTTAGTGACGGAGAAACGCTTCAGCAGAAAATTAATACTCAAAAATTTTGTTCTTATAAGTGGAAAGCAGGTGCATGGAGTTCTTGCCCAGATAATTTTTGCAATGAAATAACTCTTACTAGAAATGTTATTTGTGAAAGAAGTGATGGGGGTGTGATGATAGGTAATGATGAGGATTTTTGTTCTGCTGAGAGGCCTGATGATAGAGATGATAGTGGGCAATATTGTTATGGTTGGAAGGATGATGGCTGGCAGGGTTGTGTTGATGCTTGTGGTGATTGTGAACAAACAAGAAGTGTGTGGTGTGCAAGATGTGATAATCCTAATTCAGTATTAACTGATGAAAGTAATTGTACTTTAAGTACAAAACCAGATGATAAATGGACACATGATTTTGGAGATACTATTTGTGGTTGGAGTGATGATTGGACAACAACTTCTATTTGTTCTTATACAGGTAGTTGCGGGGGTGGGCATTATAAAAGAACAAGAACTTGCGATGTTCCTGGGCATTGTGCTGGCAATGATTATGATTGGAATGGTGCAGAATGTTTTGTGGGTTCTACTGATTGTCATTGTGCTTATTATGAATATTGTGTTGCAGATAGAAAATTCAGAGATTATTATGCTTGCGTTGCTACTTTTGATCGTTATGGATGTGATTGTAAAAGTGATAGCTGGATAGACCATAGTTGTGTTGTACCTCTTCCCCCTCCCCCTGTTTTGTGTTTTGTTTCTAACACACAAATTACAATGAGTGATGGGACAACTAAAAATATTGAAGATGTAATGGTGGGTGAATTTATTAAAACTGTTAATTTCAGGACAATGGAAATTGAAAATAAACCTGTTTTAGAACTTAGTTCTTCAATGCATTCAGAGATGGTTAGATTAGAATTTAAAAATGCTGAAAATAAAAATACTTTTGACCATCCTTATTTTGTTCAAGGAAAAGGATTGGCATCATATAATCCTTATTTGACACGTCAGAAGTATGGGTTAGAAGTAAGTTTTTTAGAAGAAGGAGATATTGTTTTTAGAATAAACGAAGACAATGAATTAATAGAGGAAAAACTTTTGAGTATAACTGAAGAAATAGGAAAAGTTCAAACTTATAATTTAATGAATGTTAAGGATAATCATAATTTCTTTGCAAATGGAATTTTAGTTCATAATAAAAAGGTTTTATGTACTGAAGCATATAAACAAGGATATTTGTCTGAAGAATTATATAATGCAGATGTTGAATATGCAAAGAAATATGTGGATGAAGCTACCTTAATAGGATATCATTCTTGGGCTAAACCCTTGGTAAGAGTTATGAAAACTTCTCCAAAAATATTCACAAATGCTATGCCTTTAAGTGTTGAGTGGGGGAAACATATGGCTTATGTTATGGATTATTCTCAAGAAGATAGTCAAATTGGAGAAGTTTTAGCAAATGTTGGAATGCTTTTTTGCAATGAGTTAGGCATTTTATTGATGGAACAAGGTTATTCAAAAGATAATGAATATGAATTTGAGGATAAATTTATTGAAGAATTATTTTTAAAATATATCGACAAAGGTACATTTTCTAAAGATAAATTATCTGGATTAAAAGCAGAAAAATATTTAAAAAATGATTTAGAAAATTTCTTTTTTGAAATAAAAGAATTTTATGAGAATAATAATCCAGTTTATTCAGATTCTTTTTTGCAGAAATATTTATAAATAAGTTTTATCTTTAGTTTCTATGCGTGTTAAAAAAATAACTGAGTCTCTTAGAACTAAAGTGTATACAGATTCTGGAGATTTTTTTGGAGAGGTGGAAGAAGCGAATTTATGTGATAACAAGATTGATGGTTGGAGAATTCGTGTTGATAGTGGAATGAGTTCTTTAATCGGTGGAGCACGAGGTGTTATTATACCCCACCAATTTATCAAAGCAATTAGTGATATTGTTATTATAAATAAAGCAGCTTTGCCAAATCCTGATTCAGATTTTGGGGATATGTCTGAAGAGTTAATTTAATAGATGGCACAAGTAAATCGAAGCAAATTTAGAAATTTCCATTTGTCCGAAATTTCAGTTTCGAACAAAAGATTTTCATGGCTCCATTTTATAATGGGAAAAACAAAATAAAATGGCACAAGAAACAATTTTACAGCACTGGGTTTTTACTCAATTTATTTTACCTTTTCTTTTAGTTTGGACAATTATTTTTGCACTTTTACAAAAGACAAAAATTTTAGGGGGGGAAAAACAACAGCTTGATGCTATTGTTGCATTTGTGATTGGATTAATTTTTGTTAGTGCTGTGTTTCCTAAAGTTGTTGTTGGAAATTTAATTTTATTTTTGACTGTTTCAATTATAATTGTGTTTGTAGGACTTTTGCTTTGGGGATTTATTTCTGGGGGAGAACTTAAATCAGGGATAACAAGTGGAGCAATGAAATGGGTTGTTGGAATTGTATTATTTTTAGTTATGATTGGTGCGTTATTATGGGCAACTGGAATTTCTGATGAGTTTGTTAATCTTTTGTTTAAACAATCTTGGAGTTCAGACCTTTGGACTAATGTTGCTTTTATTGCTGTGATTGCTGGGGCTTTGGCTGTTGTTCTTGCTGGTGCAAAAGCTAAGGGTTAATAATTTTGTTTCTTTTTCATTGACTCTTCGTTATTTCTTTCCTTATGTACTTAAGTACACTGCGGAAGCAAATGCCTTGATTCAATACACCACCATTGGCGTACCCTGAAAAATCTTTTTCAAAGATTTTTACTAAGGGTTAAAAATAATTCAAAATTTGGAGAGATGAAAGATTAAGTTTATAATTAATTGGTTTGTTATTATTTTATGAAATTTAGAAAAGCAAAAAAAGAGGATGTTTCTAAAATGTTTGAAATTTTAAAAATTAATAGTCCTAAGTATCCTAAGAAATTGGCTTTGCAAGAATTAAATGAAATGTTTTCTAATTCCTTAATTAAACCTATTTATATTGTTGCAGAAGATAAAAAAGAAGTTTTAGGATTTGGTGGTTTTATTCCTTCGTGGATAGATAATATGATTTTCAGTATTTTTTGGGTTAATATAAATCCTAAATATAAAAGTCAAGGAATTGGTTCTAAATTAATGAGAGATTTAATTAATAGAATAAATAAAACAAAAAATGTTAAAGCAAAAATGATTCTTATCTCTACAAAGATACCAATTTTTTATAAAAAATTTGGATTTAAAAAAATAACTGCTAAATATGATAGAGATTATGTTTTAATGTCTTTAAATTTGAATTATAAAATTTAACTAAAATTAAATTTTAAACTTAGAAAGATATTTAAATTAGATTTCATATTTGTTTTTATGTTAGAAGGGATGATTTTTTTGGCGGCTTTTGGAACAGGTTCTATTGGAGAAATGTTGAACAAATGGTCTGAATATGGATTTTTTGAATATGTACTTCCTTTTTTATTGATATTTGCAATTTTGAATGGAATACTTAGTCAAACCAAAATTTTTCAGGAGAACAAATCTGTTAATGTAATTATCTCTCTTTCAGTCGCATTAATGAGTTTGCAATTTGGATTTGTTTCAAAATTTCTGGCAGAGATTTTTCCAAGACTTGGTATTGGATTGGTGATTATTTTAGTTGTAATAATAATTATGGGACTTTTTTTACCTGCTGAAGGTTGGATAACTTATACGCTTTTTGGAATTGGTGCGATTATTTTAGTTGTTATTTTAGTTCAGACTGCAGGAGTATTGGGTTGGGAAGGAGGATATTGGTGGTATGAAAATTGGCAAGAAATTGCAGGAATTGTTGGAATTGTTGTTGTGCTTATAATTCTTGTAAATGCTGGAGGTCCTCCATCAAAATCTAAAAATCCTTTGACAAATATTATGCAATCTGCGATAAATAATATGAAATAATTTTAGAAATTAAATTTTATTAAAATTTTTATTCTTCTATTTTCTTAGAAACTTTTTTCTTTGTAGAATTTATTGGTGTTGAATTTTTGTCTGCAACTTTATTAATCATTTTTCCAAATGAATCTTGCATCATTGACATTTCTTTTTTTATTTCTCCTAAATTTTGT
>JAUVHP010000019.1 GCA_030593225.1 archaeon | reverse complement strand
TTATTTTATTAAAATTAAAACCTACTATTTTCATAAGAAATAATAATAAAAAGTATTTATAAGGATTTCTGTAATATATGATTTTAAAAAATTTAAAGTTCATTTATATAAATAATTAATAAAAAAAGAGATGAGAATAATAATGATAAATTTTAGAATAATTAATAAAAAAGAGATGATTATGAAATTATAATTAAAAAAATTTATAATAAATTAAAATTAATTGTTATTTGAAATATCATATAAAATATTATTAAATCAAATCCTCTTCAGAAACAATAACAAAATCCCCTATTGCAATTATTGCACTATAAGGAATTAAAAGTTCATTTGAGTCCATTTTTTCTAAATTAAGGTTTTTTGTGTACATTGTTGCTTCTTTAACAACTAAATTAATTAATTCTCCTGACTTTGTTTCAAAAAGAATATCTTTAACAAAACCCAATCTTTTGCCTTCTTTAGTGACTATCATTTTACCAAGTATAGAACTAAACTGATTTTTATCGCTTTGCATAAAAAGTATAAAATAAAATAATTTATAAATTTTTCTGTGTAATTAATATCACAATAAAAATGATATTTTAGGTAAAATTCTAGAAATAATTATAAAAAAATAAAAATAATGTAAATAAAGTTGATTTAAATGAATTGATTAAAGATTTAGTTAAGACCCTGACCCTTTGATTTCGTCTGGAAATGTTTATAAATTGATTTTGAATTTTTTTATTTTTTTATTTATATTATAAATATTTATATTATATATTATATATATTATATAGAAAAGAAAGAAAAAAATATAAAAAAAAAAGAAAAAAGAAGAAAGAAAAAAACAAGAAAGAAAAAAACAAGAAAGAAAAAAAAGAAAAGAATGATAAAAAAGAAAAGAAAATAAATAAAATAAAAAATGATAAAAAAAGAAAAAATGATAAAAAAAGAAAAAATGATAAAAAAGAAAATAAACAAAATAAAAAGATAAAGGAAAGAAGAATTAAAAATAAAAAAAAATATTTTTTATTTAAAATATAAATGTTAGTAAAAAATAATTAAACAAAAAATAAACAAAAATATTTAACTTAGTATTAAAAACTAATTTTCCACAAGAAATATAGGTGTATCTCTTTTTTAGTGGTTATAATCTTTTATATAATAAATACAATTTTTATCGTTGGAATTATACAATAAATAAATTTTTCCAGAGGAAACAAAGCTGTGAGAGTAATATAATGTCAGATTTAGATAATATTTTTGATTCGTTTGATAAGAATTCTATTTTTAAAAATAAATCTATCCTTCAAACTAATTATAATCCTGATGATATTTTGCATAGGAGTGACCAAATCAATCAAATTGCTTCTATTCTTGCTCCAGTTCTTAGAGGTGAAAGAACTAGTAATCTTTTTCTTTATGGTAAAACAGGAACTGGAAAAACTCTTTCTATGAATTTTGTTAAAAATGAACTTTTGAAAAGAGTGAAAAATGATTCTGATTTTAAATTAAGAATTGAATATTTGAATTGTAAATTAAAAAAGGTTTCTGATACTGAATATCGTATTTTGGCTGAGCTTATAAAAAAATTAGGTGGAGAGATTCCTTCTACAGGTCTTCCTACAGAGGCTGTTTATAGTAAATTTATAGATCTAATAGATTCAGAAAAACATTTAATTGTTCTTATTCTTGATGAAATTGACCAGACAGTTAAAAAGATTTCTAGTGATTTTTTATATAATTTAACAAGATTAAATTCTGAACTTTCTAAAACACAAATATGTGTTGTGGGAATTAGTAATAATTTGACTTTTTTAGATGAAATTGACCCTCGAGTTAGAAGTTCTCTTTCTGAAGAAGAAGTTATTTTTCCACCTTACAATGCTTTGCAATTACAAGAAATTTTAAATAAACGAGCCAAAGAATCTTTTAAAGAAGATGTTTTACAAGAGGGTGTTGTTGCTAAATGTGCTGCTTATGCTGCTAGAGAGCATGGAGATGCCAGACGGGCTTTAGATTTGCTTAGAATAGCAGGTGAGCTTGCTGAGAGAGATTCTTCTAGTAAAATTTTATTAAATCATATAGATATGGCAAATAATAAAATTGAAAGAGATAAAATTTTAGATATTATTAGAACAGAACCCAAACAGTTTCAGTTAGTTTTATATTCTATTATTAAATTAATTGAATTGAAAAGTAAAACTACTGAAAAAAATTCTATTTTTACAGGAGAGGTTTATAATTATTATCAAGATTTATGTGTTCAAAATAGGTCAGAAGTTTTAACTCAGAGAAGAGTTAGTGATATAGTTCAAGAATTTGATATGTTGGGAATTATTAATGTGAGAGTTATTTCAAAAGGAAGAGGGGGTAGAATGAGGGAAATTAAACTTGCTATTACAAAGAATATTCTTGATAAGGCAAAAGAAATTATTGAAGATTCTTTAAATTATAATTAAAATGGATTTTGAGATGGAAAATCAGATGTCGGAAGTCAGATGTCAGAAATCCGATGCCGGAAGTCAGAAATCCGATGTCGGAAATCTGAAGTCGGAAATCAGAAGTCAAAAGAATTTGAATTCATCTGAGATTTTAAAATTTTGTTTTGAGAAAGGCGTTTTAGTTGATAAAGATATTTTGAATTTATTTAGTGAAACAAATGATTTTGAATCAATAAAATTAATTATTGAAAAAATTAAAAACAACACACAAATAAAAATATTAACTAAACAGGTTTTTGAAACTAATAAAGAACAAGTAAATAAATTTTTTTCTGATTTGCCTCGGGAAAGCCAAAGAAATTTTGAGATTTTGAAAATTAAATTAGGTTTGAGTATTGAAGTTTCGAGGGAAATAATAGAAGAAGGAAATCAGAAATCAGATGTCGGAAATCAGATGTCGGAAATCAGATGTCAGAAATAATGTTAAAATAGTTGAAACAAGTCCAGACATATCTAAATCTTTTGAAGTTAAAGATTTTGTTGGTTATTTTCGTAATCGGTTTTCTGAAATGAGAAATGTTTTGCAAGAACATTCTGAATTAGATAAACTCGTTTCTATTGGAAAAATTTCAGGAAGCAATCAAAAATTATCTATTATTGGAATTGTTTATGATAAAAGAATTACTAAAAATAAAAATATTATTTTTGATGTTGAAGATTTAACTGGAAGAATTAAAGTTTTGATTAATCAAAATAAACCAGAACTCTATAAATTAGCAGAAGAAATAACTTTGGATTCTGTTATTGGTTTTAGGGGTTCTGGGAATAGAGATATTTTTTTTACAAATGACATTATTTTTCCTGATTGTGTTTTATCAGAAAGAAAAAAATCTCCTGTTGAGGAATATGTTTTATTTATTGGAGATTTACATTATGGAAGTAAACGTTTTTTAAAAGATAATTTTTTGAAATTTATAGATTATATTAACGGAGATGTTCCAAATACTCCTGAAGTTAGTAAAATAAAATATTTATTTATTGCAGGAGATGTGGTTACTGGAATTGGAAATTATCCTAATCAAGAACCTGATTTAGGTATTGTTGATTTAGAAGAACAATTTATTGGAGTCGCTGAATTGTTAGGAAAGATAAGAAAAGATATTTGCATAATTATTTCTCCAGGTAATCATGATTGTGTTCGTTTGATGGAGCCACAGCCGATTTTTGATGAAAAATTTGCATGGCCTCTTTACGAATTAGATAATGTTTTAATTACTAAAAATCCTTCTACAGTTAATATTGGTGCAAAAGAAAATTTTTCTGGTTTTAATGTTTTGAATTATCATGGTTTTAGTTTTTTTTATTATGCTAAAACAATTTCATATTTAATTAAACAAAAGGCAGCTAATAAACCTGAATTAATTATGCAATATCTTTTGAAAAATCGTCATTTGGCTCCGACACATGCGTCTGTTCAATATTGCCCGACTGAAAAGGATGCACATTTTATTAGAGAAATTCCAGATATTTTTTTATCAGGTCATACACATAAAAGTGCTGTTAGTTATTATAATAATATTTTAGTTGTTTCAACTTCTTGTTGGGAAGCGATGACACCTTATATGGAGAAGATGGGGAGTATTCCTGATTTTTGCAAAGTTCCTATGATTAATTTGAAAACTCGTTCGGTTAAGATATTGGATTTTGAATAGTTGTTTTTTAGTATAGGAATAGTTAAATGGGTTTCTTTTTTAGAAAGAGGGAACTGCGTTCTCATTTGTTCGCCCAAGCATGGTCAAACGAAAGAAAAGCTACGATGTAAAAGAAAATTACAATAGGAAATAAAATTTCAAGATAAAATCTTGGGGAATTTTTTTGAAAATGGAAAAAAGAAAATTAAGGATTGGAATAGATATTGATGATGTTGTTGTAGAATACCTTAAATCTTTTTTAGATTATGTTGAAAAAAAAGAAGGAAAGAAATTTTTATATGAAGAGATTTTTGATTATAGTTTTCAAGATATTCTTGGAGTGTCTAGGGAAGAAATTTGGAATTTGGTTAAAGGACATGAATCGGATGAAATTATAATAAATCTTGATTTAATTGAAAATTCAAAAGAGTCAATTGAATTATTGAATAATGTTCATAAAATTTTTTTTATAACTTCTAGAAATACTAAAATAAAAAATACCACTTTATTATTTTTTGAAAAGCACTTTCCTAATCATAATTTTAAGATTCTTTTTTCTGGAGAGAATTGGGATAATGGAAATAGAAGTAAACAAGAGATCTGTAAAGACTATGGTATTGAAATTTTTATTGAAGATAATTTAGATTATGCTTTGGATTGTGCAACTAATGGCATTAAAGTTTTTTTAATTGATAAACCTTGGAATCAAAAAGAAAATTTACCTGAAAATATAATTCGTGTTAAAGATTGGAAAGATATTTTAGTGAAAATTGAGGGGTTGAATTAAATGGCATACACAGAAAAGACAAATAAATATTTTGAAGATATTGAAAAGAATGTTCGTAAAGTTTATGATATTGCTGAGATTGCGAGGGCAAAAGGTTTTGACCCAGTGAATAAAGTTGAAATTCCTTTGGCTATGACAATGGCTGCTAAATGTGTTGGACTT
The DNA here is from genome assembly GCA_030593225.1 of archaeon. Lineage (GTDB taxonomy): Archaea > Nanobdellota > Nanobdellia > Pacearchaeales > GW2011-AR1 > JAUVHP01. Next base: position 9,969 of record JAUVHP010000019.1, on the reverse strand, counting down.
ATTTCTGTTATTTATCCTCAGATGATTGATTCTGGAATTGATGAAAGAATTTTAGAATTAGAAGAAGAATTTGGCAAATTAAATCCTACTGTTGTATTTAAGATTGGAGAGGAAGTTGCAAAACAGAAATTTTGTAAATTTGAAAATCAGTTACAGGCGATTGATGCTGGGATTCGTATTGGTTTTGCTTATGCTACTATTGGTGTTGTGAGTCCTCCTATTGAAGGTTTTACTGAATTGAAATTAGGTAAGACAAGAGATGGAAAAGATTATTTTATTGCATATTTTTCTGGACCAATTAGAGCTGCTGGAACCACTGCTAGTTGTATTGTTTTAATGTTGATTGATTTTCTGAGAGAAACTTTTGGCTATGCGAAATACGACCCTGATGAAGAAGAGGTTCGTCGGTATGTTACTGAGAATTTTGATTATCATGAGAGGGTTACTAATTTGCAGTATTTTCCTTTGGAAGAAGAGATTGTTTTTTTAGCACAACATATACCTATTCAAATTGCAGGAGACCCGACTGAAAAATTGGAAGTTTCTAATTATAAAAATTTAGAGAGAGTTGATACTGATTTTATTCGTGGCGGAATGTGTTTGATTTTTTCAGAGGGTTTGGCACAAAAGGCAAAAAAAGGTTTTAGGTTGCTTGGAATGGCTAAAGAAAATGGTGTTAAATGTTCTGGCTTTGATTGGATTCCTGAATATTTGGAATTACATGATAAACTTACTTCTGGAAAAGGGAAGAGCAAAGGTAATAGTGCTGCGGTTTATATCAAAGATTTGGTTGCTGGTCGTCCTGTGTTTGGTCATCCTTCTTGTTCAGGGGGTTTTAGATTTCGTTATGGTAGAAGTAGGGTTGATGGTTTTTCTGCTGTTTCTATTCATCCTGCAACTATGGCAATTACAGATGATTTTATTGCAATTGGAACTCAATTAAAAATAGAAAAGCCGACAAAGGGTTGCGCTGTTGCAAGTTGTGATTCTATTGAATGTCCAATTGTTAAATTATTTAATGGAAGTGTTGTGCAAGTTAAAACAAAAGAAGAAGGAAAAAAATTATACAAAGATGTAGAAGAGATAATTTATCTTGGAGATATTTTATTTCCTTTTGGAGATGTTCTTAATCGTGGAGCGAGTTTGGTAAAACCAGGTTATGTTGAAGAGTGGTGGAAACATCATCTGGAAAAAAATGGAGGGATTGTTAAAAATTATTTTAATGTTAATTTAGATGAAGCAATTGAATTGAGTAAAAAATATAAAATTCCTTTGCATCCAAAATATATTTTTTATTGGACAGAAATTACTAAAGAACTTTTTTTAGGTTTAATTGAATGGCTGAAAAATTCTCGTATTGATAAAAAATTAATTTTGCCATATAATAAGGAAGAGCAGGAGAAATTTGAGTTAGGTAAACGTGCTTTGGAATTATTAGGTGTTTCTCATGAAGTTACAATTGAAAATGTTGTTTTAACTGAAGAAAATAGTAAGGCATTATTTGTTAATTTAGGAATTGATTTGAATTGTTTTAATGAGGAGAATTTTTTATTAAAAGATTTTATTGATTGGGAAAGATATAAAATTGAATTAAGTGTTTTTGAAATAATAAATAAATTTTCTGAGTTTGAAATTAAAGATAAGGCAGGAACTTTTATTGGAACGCGAATGGGTCGTCCTGAAAAAGCGAAATTAAGAAAATTGCAAGGAAGTCCGAATATTTTATTTCCTGTTGGACGTGAAGGTGGGAGGTTGAGAAGTATGCAAGCAGCGTGTGAAGTTGGTAATGTAAAGAGTAGTTTTCCAATTTATTTTTGTGAAGATTGTAAATATGAAACTATTTATCCTGTTTGTGAAAAGTGTGGGAAAAAAAATAAACAAATGTATTATTTTTATGATTTAAAGGAGAAAGATTATGAGAAAAAAATTGAAGGAAGTGAAAAAGAGGGAACTCCTTATTGTAATAAGTCAATAGAAATTAATAATTATTTTCAAGACGCTGTTAAGAAACTTGGAATGAAAAAAGAAGAAATACCTTTGCTGATTAAAGGAATTAGGGGGATGTCTTCAAAGAGTAAAAAAGTTGAACATATTGCTAAAGGAATTCTTAGAGCAAAGCATAATTTACAAGTTAATAAAGATGGGACAATTAGATTTGATTTTACTGAGTTGCCGATTGTTTCATTTAAACCAAAAGAGATTGGTGTTAGTATTGAGAAATTAAAAGAGATTGGATATGAAAAAGATATTAAAGGAAATGATTTGGTTAATGAAGAACAAATTTTAGAGATTATGCCTCACGATGTTTTGTTGCCTTGTTCTCCTAATTCTCCTGATGAAAATGCTGACGATGTTTTTATTAGAATTTGCAATTTTATCGACGAGTTACTTGTGGGTTTTTATGGTTTAGAGCCTTTTTATAATATTAAAACAAGAGATGATTTGATTGGAAAAATGGGTGTTTTTATGGCACCTCATAATTGTGCAGGAGTGATTTGTAGATTTATTGGTTTTTCAAAAGTGCAGAGTGCTATGACTTCTCCTTATATGCATGCTGCTGTTCGTAGAGATTGTGTTTCTCCAATAACTAATTTTATTTATTTGGAGAATGGTGAAATTAGAAATGATGCAATTGGGAGTTATGTTGAAAAATTAATTAGTGATGGAAATAATATAATGAAAATTGATTCTTATGGGACAATTAGGGTTGATATTGATAAAGAAATTTATGCTTTTGGCGTGGATACTATAACTAAGAAGCTTAAGAAAAAGAGAATTAAATATTTTATTAAGGGGAAACCTCCTGAGAAATGGATTAAAATAAAGACTTGTAGTGGAAGAGAACAAGTTATGACTTCAAGACATAAATTTTGTTATTTGGATAAAACTAATAATTTTAAAATTAAAAAAGCAAGTGAGATAAAAATTGGAGACAGAATTGCATTGTTGAAAAATTTTAATTTTAGAGAGAAAGAAATTGAAAAGATTTTTTTACCTAAATTTTTGGCTGAAAATGTTCCGTTGCATAAATTAAATGATATTAGAATTATTAATTCAAAAGATTTTTTTAAGAGATTAGTTAAGAAAACAAATAAATCTAAATTTATTGAAATACTTGATTTAAAGGGTTTTAATAATATGGCTGATTGGTATAAATTAATACCTTTGAGAGATATTAAAAAATTAATTGATAATAATTTAATGAGTTGGAGAGATATTTCTGAAAATGCAAAAATAAGAACCATTTTTAATAATAAGGAGTGGGATTTGAATTTGAATATTAGTGAGGATTTAGTGAGTGTTTTGGGTTATTATTCTGCAGAAGGATATTCAAGGCAATCTAAAACTGTGTCTCAAGTTTGTTTTAGGATAATGGAAAGAGAACAGCAGAAAAAATTGGTTTTTTTAATTAAAAGTGCTTTTGGAATTAAACCTAATCTTGGAGAAAATGATTCTAAAATTACTATTTGCAACAAATTAGTTTATTATTTATTTAAATATTGTTTTGATTGTGGGAGTGGGGCATATGAAAAAAGAGTTCCAGATATTATTTATAATGTTTCTGATGAATTGGTAAAATCTTATTTGTCTTGTTATTTTGATGGTGATGGAACAATAATTTATAATAAGAATGGAAAATTTATTTGTTTTTATTCTGTTAGTAAAAAACTTCTTGATGGTATTTCTTTGCTTGGTTGTAGGTTTGGATTGTTTGGGAGATTTGTAAAAACAAAAGAAAGATTGCCTGGTAGAAAAGTTTTAGAAAGATATAAAGAGTTAGGAAAACCACCTAAAAAACATATTTTGCATCATTTAAATTATAGTGGAAAAGATTTTTATAAATTAGCTAAAATTATAAAGCCAGTTCATGCAAAAAAATTAGCGTTGATTAATAGTGTTGAGTGCAGGAAAATTAAAGAGAGAAAAATTAAATATGATAATAAGTTTTTGCATTTAGAAAAACTAGGAGATGTTGTTGTTGATATTGTGAAAAAAGTTGAGATACTAAAAGAGAATAAAAATTCTTATTGTTTTGATGTGGATTCGGATTGCGAAGAGGACAAAAATGTTTTATGGGGTGAGCAAATCATAAATTTTCGGTGCGACGGAGATGAGGCAGCGATTATGTTGTTAGCAGATGTGTTGATTAATTTTTCTAAGGAATTTTTGCCAAGTCATAGAGGTGGGACACAAGATGCTCCGTTGGTTTTAAATGCTAAAATAAATGCAGGAGAAGTTGATGACCAGATTTTGGATTTTGAATGTGTTAATGAATATCCTTTAGAACTTTATGAAATGGCAGAGAAAGGAGAGCATTCCTCAAAAGTAAAAATTAGAACAGTCAAAGATATTTTAAAAGAAGAGGGCGACCCTTTTGTTAATATTGGTTTTACTCACGATACTTCTGATTTTAATGAGGGTGTTGATTGTTCTTCTTATAAATTGCTTGCGACTATGAAAGAGAAAGTCCAGCATCAGATGGAACTTGTTGAAAGGATTAGGGCTGCTGATACTGTTGATACTGCACGGTTGATTATTGATAGGCATTTTATTCGTGATATTCGTGGTAATTTGAGAAAGTTTTCTATGCAAGGATTTAGATGTGTTGCTTGTAATGAGATTATGCGTCGTCCTCCTTTAAGTGGTGTTTGCACAAGTTGTGGTGGAAAATTGATTTTTACAATTCATGAAGGAGGGATTAAAAAATATCTTGAGCCGGCTTTGGATTTGGCAAAGAAATATAATTTATCTCCTTATCTGAAACAGAATTTAGAATTGATTAAAAGATATGTTGATAGTATTTTTGGGAAAGAGTTAGAGAAGCAACAATCTCTTGATGAATTTGTTTGAGATTGTTCCATTCGTTCGCCCAAGCGTGGTCAAACGAAAGCAAGCAGGATTAGACGAGTTTCTTTAGAATAATTTTAAGATAATTATTTAAAACTTTTATAACTTAGAATAATTATGAATGAAATCAAAATTAAAAATTTTCTATGCATTCAAATTTAAACATGGAGGTAAATTTGAATGAAAGTTTAATTTATACTTTGCCTGTGGAATTGGTTGAAAATATTTTTGGAGCAATTTTATTTTTAAAAGCATTAGGTGGGGTAATTTTTATTTATTTAGTTTTTAGTATAATTAATGTTGTAATCAATAGAAAAAGACATTATGAAGTTAAAAAGATAAATAAAAATTTAGAAGATATTAAAAAAATATTAAAGAAAAAGTAATTTTGGAATAGTTTTAAAAAGATATTTCTTTTAATTGAGATATGAAAAAGAGTTTGGTGATTTGTGGGTTTCTATTAGTTTTATGTTTGTCGTTGGTTTCGGCACACCAATATATTGTTGATGAAGATTTTGGCGATATAATTTTTAGTGAATGGGGTATAGAAGAAGGGGTTACTGCTGATGAAGTTGATTTTGCTGCAACACTTTTTTCTAATTTTGAAAATGGGGCGTCTGCAAGATATATTGTTCAGAATACTTTGTATAATGAAGATGTTCGTGTTATGATAGCAGAATTTCAGAATGATATTTCTTTTGAAGATTTTGAAAATAATTATGTTAATTTGTTTGTACAAGAAGGTTCTGATATAGATTATGATCCTGCAAATGTTGGAGAAAGTCTTTCGGGTGCCCAATTTTTTATGGCAAGTACGATTACAGGGAGAAATAATGATATCTCATCAGTAACTTATTCTTGGGTTAGTTATGGTAAATTTATTCTTATTTCTGTAGCGGATTTTAGATCAATAGATGGAATCTTGGAAACAGATTTTAATAATTTTCTTACTTCTTATATGGAAAAGCATCCTTCGACATTGGTAAAAGAACCGAGTTCTTTAGTTTGTGTTGATAGTGATGGTGGATTAAAATATTTTGAAAAAGGAGAATTAATTGTAGAAGGTAATGTTTATGAAGATGTTTGTGTAGATTTAAATTTTGTAAAGGAATATTTTTGTGATAATCCTCCAATTTATTACGATAATTTTTATTGTGAAAATGGTTGTAATGAGGGAGCATGTATTAGGGAGGACAATAATCAAAATGAAAATATTGGGGATATAGAAGGTTTAATTTATGTTGAGGAGGATTTTAATGAAGGTGCTGGTTGTAGAGTTTTAGATTATGAGTGGAGAGATTCTTGTGTTTTTTCTAAATCAAGAAAGTATGATATTGAGGATTATCTTTCTTCTAAAATTTATGTGATTATTGAGCAATATGAAAAAAATTTTGATGAAGATGATTTGGTTGAATCAGTTAAACAAGATTTGGATTTGGATGATTTTGATTCATCTGATTATTCAGTGATTAAGGATGGCGTTTCTATGTTTTATCTTATTAGAGATAATGAGAAGCAGTCTGTTCTTTTTTGGAAGAGTGGGGTCCACATTATTTGGATTTATATTGAAGAGTTGCCTATGAGTTATTCTGATGATCCTTTGATTGAATCTGTTCTAGATTTTTATTTGGAGATGTATCCTTTAGTTAAAGAAATTGAAGAAAATATTGGTGAAGATGAAATTGAAGAATGTAATGGTTGTTTGCTAGATAAAAAATGTTATACTTTTGGATATAGAAAAGCGGGAGAATATTGCCTAGAAGATAATTATTTTGTGTCTCAATTAGAAGTAAAATCTTCTTGCGAAAATAATTTTGAATGTCAGAGCAATCTTTGCATTGAGGGAGAATGTATTTCTGGAGGGTTGTTTAAAAGAATGCTCGAATGGTTTAAAAATTTTTTTGGGTAATTTTAAAAATAAGTTTTACTTGATTTTTTTATGGTAAATTTTAAACCTACTTTCTGGAAAATATTGTTTTCGTTATTAACAGGTATAATTTCTTTTGCATTTTATTTTTCTAAACTTCTTAATAGATTTCATAACCAAAATCCATTAAATAGGTCATTATCTAATATTATTTTTTTAGAGGACTATCATTTGTCTTTAACTTTCGGTTTCATTCTTTCTTTTTTATTAATTTATTTTGTTTGGAGTTGTTTTCAAAATATTCCAAAATATGATAAACCAATTGAAAAATTATCAATAGTTTCTTTTGTATTGTCTATATTTGCTTTTATTCCTTTTTTTGGATCAATTCCTTTTTTAAGGTTCGCTTTTATTCCTCTTTTAAGTTATTCTCCATTGACAAATTTATTTTCTATTGTTTTTTGGATCTATCCTTTTTTTGCTTTTGGAGGAATAATTTTTGGGATTATTAGTTTAATAAAAATAAGAAAAGAAAATTTAAGAGGTAAATGGCTCGCAATATTTGCATTAGTTATTTCTAGTATTTCTTTAATATTTTTTTATTTTTTTATATCTACAATGTTTTCAGCATTTTCGTAATAATGTCAATAAAATTATTTTAATGTATTTTTTAATTAATTTTAAAAAGAATTATCTCTTATAGGATTTATGAAAAGTAAGTTGGCTATATTTTCTTTTGTAATGTCTCTTTTGAGTTTAATTTTTCTTGTTCTTTTTTTCTCTATCTTCGCATTATTTGGATTATGGGTTTTTATATTGATACCACTTTTAGCTTTTATAGGTTTTATAACCTCTATTGTTAGTTTGGTATGGATTAAGAAAAAAGAAGTAAGGGGTTTTTGGCTTGCAATATTCTTTTTGATTATCTCTTGCATTTTATTTGAGTTGGGACGTTTTGAGGCAGAGGTTTTTCTTTTTTTTGGAGGTTTAATTATGGCTATTGCCAGCTTGATATTGATAAAGAGGAAAAAAATTGAGGGTATCTGGCTTGCAATAGTTTCGTTGATGGTATCTAGTATTATTTTAGTTTTGACAATTATGTCGAGCATGAATCCTCCAGAAATATTTCCTTCTTTTTAATTCTATCAATTATTCGGTTAATTTTAAAAAGAATTATCTCTTGATGTTTTTATGAAAAGTAAGTTAGCTATATTTTCTTTTGTGACTTCAATTATTTGCATTTATTTTCTTTTGTCTCTTACTGGCGGTGCAGTACCTTTTGGTAGAGGATTTAGTTTTACATTTATTTTTCCTTGGTTAAGATATGTCTTTGGATTTCCATTTGTATTATTTGGATTAGGAGTTTTTCTTTTAGTACCTATTTTAGCATTTATTGGTTTAATAACTGCTATTATTAGTTTAGTACAAATTAAAAAGAAAAAGTTGGAGGGTAAATGGTTTGCAATAACTTCTTTAATCATTTCTAGTATTATTTTATTTTTTTCAATTGTTTTGATATTTAATCCTCCTGTTTTTGGAATGTAGATTTTTTCAATACAATTTCTACTGCCAAAATGCTTAAAAATAGTTATTTTATCCATTAATTATGAAGCAAATAGAATTTGTGATTCGTGGAAGAGTTCAAGGAATTCGATTTAGAAAATTAGTTGAAAATTTTGTGAAATATAATAATCTTAAAGGTTTTGTTGAAAATTCTGAAGATGGAAGTGTTCGAGGGACTTTGCAGGGGGAAAAAGAAAATATAAATGATTTTATTTCTTGGGTTGAAGATAATCCTGGATTTTCAAAGATAACAGGTTTTGATAAAAAAATAACTGATGTTAAAAATGATGATGGTGAGATTAAGAATTTTGAGATTAGAAAAGAGAATAATTTTTTTGTAGATAAATTTAAGGCGGTTTCTAATTTGTTTAAATCATTTGGTGAAGAAGAGGAATTAAATGTTCCAAATCATGTTGCGATTATTCCTGATGGAAATCGGCGTTGGGCTAAGGAGCGAGGAATGGAAGGATTTAGGGGACATGAGAAAGCTGGAGAGGTTGAAAGTTTAACTGATTTATTTGATGAAGCAAGAAAATTGGGTGTGAAATATATTACTTTTTGGGGGTTTTCTACTGATAATTGGAAAAGAGAAAAAGAAGAAAATGATAAACTTTTTGATGTTCTTTTGAAAGGTGTTGAAAGTTTTTTGGAATATGCAAAAGAAAATAAAGTTAGGTTTAGACATTTTGGAAGAAAAGATAGATTTTCTAAAGAGCTTGTTGAAGCATTGGAGAAATTAGAAAATGAGACAGAAAAATATTCTGATTATAATGTTAATTTATGTTTGGATTATGGTGGGCGGGATGAAATTCTTCGTGCTGTGAATAAATTACTTAAAGCAAAGGCGAAAAATGTTAGTGAGGTGCAATTTGCAAATGTGCTTGATACACAAGGTGTTCCTGAGCCTGATTTAATTATTAGGACTTCTGGGGAAAAACGGCTTTCTGGTTTTATGCCTTATCAAGGAGTTCACGCAGAATTAATTTTTGTTCAAAAACATTTTCCTGATTTTAAACCTGAAGATTTTCGGGAATGTGTTGAGGAATTTTCTCGACGGAAACGAAGGTTTGGTGGGGATTAATTTTATTTTTAGTAGGAGGTTTTAACTAATAAATAAGTTTATATAATCCAAATTATATAACTATATAATCAAAGTTATATAAAAATGGATAGAAAATTTTATGATAGGCAAAAAGAATTGAATATTCTTAAGAAAAAGTTTGATAATATTTCTAAGGGAGAATTTGGAGTTATTTATGGTAGGAGAAGAACAGGAAAATCAGAATTATTGAGGCAATTCTATTTTAAATTAAATAATGTTCATAAATTATTTATAACAATAACTAGTTCAAACAAAAATGATTTTATGAATTCTTTATCAGATAGGATAAAAGAGAACTTTAAAGAAGAAGTTAAGATAAATAAGTGGTCAGATTTTTTTGATTATATTTTGGAAAAATCGAAAAATAAAAGAGTATTGTTAATAATAGATGAGTTTCAAAGGATAAATAATTTTTCTAAAGATTTTTATTTTTCATTACAAGATTATTGGGATTCTAAATTAAAATATAATAAATTTATGATTTTGATTTGTGGTTCGTCAATGAGTATGATGCATCGGATTGCTCTTGAAGAACATGGTCCATTATATGGAAGAAAAACTTTTGAAATTCATGTCAAACCTTTTAGGT
>JAUVHP010000080.1 GCA_030593225.1 archaeon | reverse complement strand
TTCTCTAAAAATTTAATATGAAACGTTCAAGCCGTAGATGGAAGAAAAAAGGACAAATGCGTTGGAAATGGCAACGTAAAAAACTTAGAAAAGAAAAGCACAAACGTAAGTTAAGACGTGCAAGAAGTAGATAATTCTAAATATATTTCACAAAATAATCTTCCTTAAAAAGAGAAATCTTAAAAAATATATATGGATTCATTAGAAGAAGTTGCAAATTCAATTTATTGGTCAGAAATTCCTTTTGAACAAAAAAACACAACATTTAAGATATTCTTAATGGCATATCTTATTGAAAGAATAAAAAAAAGTTCTAAGCATCTTATGTTTATTGAGAATAATAATCCATATTTTCAATTAAAAATATCATATAAAGACGAAACATATTTTCTTGCAGTTCATCCTGAAAAAATAAAGAGCCTCTCTAGATATAAAAAAAGACTTGAAGAAGAAATAATTCTTTCAGAAAAAATTGATGGGACCATTCTTTTCACATCATTAGATCTTAATAAAAAAATAAAAACTATTGCAAAAAAATTTCCGACAAAAATCGTTTTTAGAGATTACAGAGAACAATTTCCCCAATATAAAATACTACCTCAGAAAACAGAATCTCAAACACTAGAAGAAACTCCTGAAGAAATTCATCAATGGTTAAATAAAACAGGAGGATTTGACCAAGAATCAAAAACAAAATTACCTTCTTATCAACAACCATTACCTCAAACAACACAATTAGCATTAAAATACATCCAAGAATGCCATCAAGCAAAAAAAGATTACGAAAAAGGAAGATTAGATGAATGCAGTTTTTATAAGATACTTGAAAAAACCCAAGCTCTCACAAGAATATTATCTACATACAGAATAAATACTCTAACAGAAAAAAATTCTAAATTAATTGAGAGATATTATAGAGAGTTAGATGAAAAATAAAAAACACTTACACAATTTATAATCAAGGAGGAAAAAATATTCTCCACTAATTTAAATGAAATGTAAAATCTACAATAAAGAGAATAAACTAATTGCCAAATTTTATGAACTCAAAATAGCAATGGATTTTATACATCGTGAAAAATATTCAGATGCAGAATTTCCTGAAAATGGTTGGTTTGGAGTATGGCAAAAAGGAAAATTTATTGGAAAAGTTTCTAAATCAATATATGCTTCAGAATTTCTTTCTAAAGAATACAAACTACATCGAATAATCGATTAATCCACTACAATAAATTTTATAAAGAATTTTCATTCATCTAATCTATGGAAAGCGAAATCTGGACTGAAAAATTTAGACCCTCAAAATTTTCTGATGTCGTCGGACAAAGCGAAATAATCAAAAGAATAGAATCATTAACAAATTCATTAAACATTCCCCATTTACTTTTCGCAGGACCAGCAGGAACAGGAAAATCAACACTTGCACTTATTGTAGTAAAAGAACTTTTCAAAAATACTTGGAAAGAAAACTACCTAGAATTAAATGCCTCAGATGAAAGAGGAATAAATGTGGTTCGAGAAAAAGTAAAAAATTTCGCAAGAACAAAATCTCTAGGAAACGTGCCTTTCAAAGTAATTTTCTTAGACGAAGCAGACGCACTAACACCTGAAGCCCAACAAGCTCTTAGACGAACAATGGAAAATTATTCATCAACTTGCAGATTTATAATGTCTTGTAATTATTCAAGTAAAATAATAGACCCAATCCAATCGCGTTGTGCAATTTTTAGATTTAAATTATTAGAAAAAAAAGACATAGAAAAAGTGATACAACTAATAGCACAAAGAGAAAACCTAACAATAAATTCAGAAGCTATGGAAATACTTTACGAAGGAAGTGAAGGAGATTGCAGACGCTGTATTAATATTTTACAATCAACAGCACCAATATCTCCAACAATAACTCCAGAACTTATTTCAACAATAATAGCAAACACAAAACCAAAAGACATCAAAGTAGTTTTGGATTATGCACTTTCAGGGGACTTTACAAACTCAAGGGAAAAACTTTTAGACATAATGTTAAAGCAATCAATTTCTGGTCAAGATGTAATAAAAGCAATTCAAAAAGAAATTTGGAACTTACCAATTGAACCTGAAATAAAAGTTAAACTAACAGAAAAAACAGGTGAAACAGAATTCAGAATAGTTGAGGGCTCAGACCCATTTATCCAACTTCAAGCTTTGATTGCAAGTTTTGTCTTGGCAGGATTAGGAAAGGACTAAAATGCCAAAAAACATTGAAGTAGAAATCCGAAGTTTTATCACAAAAGGAAAATATAATGAACTTTTAGAATTTTTTAATCAAAATGCAGAATTAACAAAAGAGGACTTTCAAGAAACACATTATTTTGATTGCGAACAGGATTTGCGAATTCAAAAAAACAATTCTGGCTCAAAAATCTGGTTAAAAAAAGGACAGCTTCACGATGATGCAAGAGAAGAAATAGAAATAAAAACAAATAAAAATGACTTTGAAAACTTGCAGAAATTATTCAAAACACTTGGGCATAATATAGAAATTAAATGGCTAAGAAACAGAAATCAATTTAATTGGCAAGAAATAAAAGTATGCCTTGACTATACAAAAGGTTACGGATATATAATAGAATTAGAAAAAATGTCTAATGAGGAAGAAAAAGAAAAAACACTAGAAGAATTAAAACAAAAATTACAAGAACTAAATATTCCTCTAACATCAAAACAAGAATTTGAAAATAAATTTCAATACTATAAAGAAAATTGGAGAGAATTAATTTAAAATGAACAACACTCATTTCAACTGGTGTGAAAAATACAGACCAAAAAAATTTGAAGATATTTATGGACAAGATGAAGTAATAGAAAAAATAAAATCATTCTTTAACAATTTCTCTCACCCAAAAACTAAAAAAGCAATAATTCTTCACGGAGGACCAGGAATCGGTAAAACAACAATTGCACATATAATAGCAAATGAAACAAACTCAGAAATATTTGAATTAAATGCCTCTGACCTAAGAAACAAAGGAAAATTACAAGAAATATTAAAACCAGCAATACAACAACAATCTCTAACAAACAAAAATAAAATAATTTTAGTAGATGAAGCAGATGGAATTTCAGGAACAGATAGAGGGGGAATCACAGAAATAATCTCATTAATAGCATTAACAACTTGTCCAATAATCATAACTGCAAACGACGCGTGGAGCAAAAAACTTTCCCCATTAAGAAAAAAAACAGAACTTATAGAATTAAAAGAAATTGTGCCTTCTGTTATTAAAAATATTTTAATTCAAATTCTAAACAAGGAAAATAAATTCATTCATAATAAAATACTAAACCAAATAGCAATAAAATCCAAAGGAGATTTGCGTGCAGCAATAAATGATTTGCAAACATTTTCAAAAACAAAAGATATTTCAGCTACATTAGATGAAAGAAATAAGGAACAAAGTATCTTCGATATCCTAAAAAAAGTGTTCCAAACAAAACCCACAAATGATTTATTAGGAGCTTATGATTCTGTAAACATGTCAACGGATGATATAATTTTATGGGTAGAGGAAAATATTCCTGTTGAATATCATGGAGAAGAACTTGAAAAAGCATTAGATACATTAAGCAAAGTAGATTTATTCAAAGGACGAATTTACAAACAGCAATACTGGAGATTTTTAGTTTATGAAAATATTTTTTTAAGTTATGGCATAGCAAGTGCAAAAGAAAATCCAAAAACAGGATTTTCAACTTACAAAAGACCTGCAAGAATTCTAAAAATTTGGCTCAACAATCAAAGAAACGCAAAAAAGAAAT
>JAUVHP010000057.1 GCA_030593225.1 archaeon | reverse complement strand
GAAGATTCAGCAACCTTGCCAAAAACCAACTCAGGAGGAACACCATTGCCAATTCTGTTTCCTAATTGAAACAAAGAATTATTAAACTCACTCTCCAACTGTTTTGTTTTTTCTCTTTCAAGAATTAACTCTTTTGTTTTTTCTTTAAAAGAAATTGCAAAAAATAAAGCAAGCCCCAAGGGAATAAACATACTTAAAATCAAAGAACCAATACCAAACGGACCAATAACTCCTTCCCCAGTTTCAACAAATCCAAAAAAACTCTCTTGAATATCACCAATACCTAATTGTGCAAAAGTATAATCTTTTTGAAGACCAAGTAATTCAGGAATAGGAGTATAACCAAAAATCAAAGGAAGTAACCCTAACAAAAATAAAGGTAGACAAATTAAAAATGCCTTAAAATAATACTGATTACTTTTATATTTTGAGTAAAGTGGATTTTTTTCCAATAAACCAGATTCACCATGCCCCCCAGGTCGTAACAATAAAATTTTGTCTGTTAAATAAAACACAAAAAAAGGAACAATCAAATTAAACAAAACAAAAACATGAATAAAAGTAAGGGCACCTCCAACCATTGCCGAAGCTAAAGGAAGTAAAGCCAAACCCAGCGTCGGAAGTACAACACCCAACATATAAACATTTGTCAAAGGACTCCTAACATTATGACTAAACTTCAACATCTTATCATAAACACCGTCTAAAATAACTTGCAAAGATTTTTCCAAAGTTGCAATCCTTCTAGAATTATCTGGCTCAAACAAACTACTTTCAATTAAATGAAACGCCTCGATAAACTCTGTAGAATAATCTCTCCACGTCTCAAGATAATTATCCAAACTTTCTTTAATAGAAGAAAATTTTCCAACCTCCACATTGTAAAAAACTTTCTTAAAATCAAGCGACAACGGCGGTTGCAAATGTTGAGATGCAAAGGCAATAGCTTTTTCCAAATTCGGTGTATGCCGCATATAAACAACAATATACAAAATAGCAGGAACCATTTGACTTGATGCTTTTAATCTCCATTTATTTGCAAGTCTTGCAGGATAACCATTAACAAAATAAAATAAAAATAAAGAAAAAATTAACATCAAAAAGAAAAACAAAAAAGGAAATGCTCCAAAACTTCCTTTAATTAACATAATCGCAACTGAACTCAATAATCCAAAAAAGAAAACACTCAAAAAAGTCATAACCCCAAGAGTCAAGGCCTGCCATGGCTCAATATCTAAATGTGCAATTTCCAATGACCTTTTAACTTTCTCTTCATCTTTCTTAGAAAGTTTCAACTTAATCACACTTCCAAGACTTTTACACCATCGCTCATACCTCGACAAATCAGAAGCCATCTCTTCTTTAAATTTAACATACGACTGACTCCAATTAGAATTTCTAGTTCCATCTGTTTTAATCTGTCCTTCAATTCTCGCACCATGCTTTCTTAAAATATCTTTTACATTTGGATTATCAGAACCTTGCATTATTTTAACCTCTCTTTGATTAAAGATTTTAATTTTTTAATTATTTCATTTATTTCATTCTCTTTAGATATTAAATAAGAAAAATCTATCTGTTTTCCATCATAAGAACTTTTATTCCTTCGAACTCTCAAGTCATGAATAAAAAAGATTTCTTTATCAGAAAACTCATTATATTTCTCTAAAAAATCAATTAAATCTTTATGAGAATTCTCTCTCACAGATTTAAACCCTTCAATAAGAATTAAAGCAGAAACAAGTTCCTTAATTATTTCATAATAATTTTCAAAAATAATTACACAAAACTTCTTTGTATCTAAAAGAGAAATAGACCTCTTTCTAAGATTTGCCATTTCAACCATTGACTCTACTTTCTTTAAATCAGGTTTTATTTTTATTATCATATTGCATCAAAATATCCTTTTAGGACAACCCCATTAATTAAATTGCTCCTCAATCTCTTAGGAATTTTTTTTGGATTTTCTTCAAACATTAAATGAATCTCTCTTTCAAAAATATTTTCAAATTTCTCAATAGATATTTTTTTTTCTTTTCCAACAATAAAAATATCAATATCAGAATTCTCAATTGCTTCTCCTTTAGCATAACTGCCATAAAGAATAATCGCTGAAGGATGCAAATTCTCCCACAAAAAATTAACTAATCCAGACGTCTGTAATTCATAAAGAATGCTCAATTTTTTGTAAAAAATAAAATTACCATTATCTCTCTCTGCCACATAAAAAGGAATATTTCTTTTTTCATATTTCTTAATTAATTTTTCTTCCTCAAACCTCTTCAAATAATTTATAACAGACGCAGGAGAAATACCACTAAGCCTTGCAAGTTCTCTAAGACGAAAACTATCTAATGGCTCATCTAAAAAGATTTTTAACAATTTATATCTGTTATTTTTTTTAAACATATGTAATAATATTCGAACAAGTGTTTATAAAAGTTCACACATCAAATAATTAATAAAGTTGTTGGAGAAAAACTATTTATACACTAACAATTAAATTCCATTATGAAAAAACAAAAAAATAAGTATTATAAAAAATTAGAAGAATTCCCAAACAAAAAACTTTCCAAAAAAGAAAAGATAATAATAAGTTTATTCATCTTAATAACAACACTCATTGGATTTATAATTGGATTTCAAGAAGAAATTTTCAAAGACAAAATAATCTTAGGAATTGTTATCGGAATATTAATACTGATTATCATAGAAATTTATAGATACAAAAAAACAAAAGATTAATCAAAAAAAGATTTAATCCATCCTATCTCATATTCCTTCCAAGGATAATCTGTTAACTTTAATGAAGGTTTCAAAATTTCCTGACTCACACAAGACAGTAAATTAAAGCCAAAACAACCTCCAGAAACATTCATATAATGAGGTCTTTGATAAGTAAAATGTTGAATATAAGAAAATTCTCCTTCTACTGAAGATTGAATATCAACTAAAATTCTTTGTTCATTAGAAATATTTTCAACAACATCTTTTTCAAGATTATTTAATACACATTCACTCTGTAACAAAATATTCTTTTTTTTAATATTATAAACTACCTCCTTGCCAAAAAAAGGTTTAAACTCATTAAAAACTTCTTTAAAACTAAATTAAGTAGTAAAAATAATATCATATCCAAACGTGTTTGAATCCACAATATCAATAAATGTTTTGCCTTTTTCCCTATGATAAAAACTCATAAAAGAAAAATATTTTAGAAGTTTTTAAAAATATTTATTCAAAAAAAGATTTAACCAATTTAATATCTCTTTTTTCTAAAGGATAATCTGTTAATCCAAATGCTGGCTTCAAAATTTCTTGTCCTCTATAAGATTGTAAGTTAAAACCAAAATAACTCCCATTTTCATTCATATAATTTGGTTTTTCAAAAGTAAAATAATCAATATAAAAACCGCCCTTAATTTTAGAAGAAGAACAAAAAAATGATTTTTTGGAGTTATCAAGTTTCTTAATAAGTCTATCAGAAACATCTCTCAAAACTAAAGAATTATCTTCTCCAGTAATACTATCATAATTGCCTTTTGCTCTTAGACCATCATTATAAAAATAGCCCACATCATTTCCCAAAAAAGGTTTAAATGTATTGAACACCTTACCAAAATCAGCTAAAGTACTAAAAACAATGCTTTTTAATTTTATGTTGGCAGAAATAAAATTACTATCTATTTTAACAAAATCTATATTTTTTGCTTCGTCAATAAAATCAATAAACGAATCTCCTTTTTCAAGATGATACACAGTCCTAAAAGAAAAATATTTTGATAGTTTTTAAAACTTTCAATCAAAATTTCTAACACCCACTTTACAATTTCTCTTTCTCTTCAGAAATATCCTCTTCAAATCTTTCAATTTCCTTTTCCCAATATTCAAGCAAAGCATAATTTCTCCCTTCATAACTTTCAATTTTATCCTTATGTCTCTCTTTTTGTTTTTCCAAACTTTTTATTTTCTTTAAGCGTTTTTTCTTATCCATTTTTCCTGTTTTTTTATTTTTTCAATAAGATAATCATAAATCTTAACAGCAGATTCAACAGATATAAATCTTTTAGATTTCTTATTATTTTTTGAGCGAATATATGCCTCATAGGAATCAATAGAACCAGTGATTTTTCTAATTAACTTCAAAAAATCATTTTTATTAGAATTTTTTTTGTTCATCAAACAATCAACAATATATAATTCTCTTAATCTCAAAACAAGAGAATACATAACATTATCAGAAATTTTCTCCTTTTTCTCATTACTTAATTCAATAGCAATTTTACTAATTTTCATAACAGATTTAGTAGTACCAATATGCCAGTTCAAATTTTTCTTAGTCAAAAAAGTTTTTTTATAATCTTTAATTAAATCTTCGTTCAAAATAATTTTTGCCTCTCTAATCATTGGCAAGAGAGGTAAAATATTTTTTTTTAAAGCATCTTTAACATTATCCTCAGAAATTAAAATAAGATTATACTTTCCTTTTTCAATTTTTTTATTCAAATTATTAGTTATAACCAAAACATCAACATCTGAATCTATACACTCATCTCCTCTAGCATAACTTCCAACAAGATAAATCCCCTTAATCTTATAAAGATAAGATGTAAGAATTTGTAAAACATCTGCATTTATATTCAAAGGATCCTCAATCAATTGAATCCTTGCTTTTCCATTAACCCATTCCTTAGGCAAAACTACCCCTGCACTATTTCCCACCCTAACAATCGGCTTGATTAATTCTTGATTATTCATAGTTATAACAATGTTATAACATTTAAAAATATTGTCATTATAAATATTTTTAAATTTTTGTCTCCGATTTCAAATTTCTTTCCCCCCAAATTTTCAAAATTCAAAATTTCTTTTTCTTAATTTCCTCATTAAGCCAATGTTGCCATTCTGGAAAAACCCTCTCTGATAAAGGCAAACCAATTTCCTTGATTATATTTTCAGAAATCTTATGAAAATTATCCTGAGCCAAAGTTGTAAAAGTCGCCTCAAGAATATTATTATTCCCAATTCTTTCTGCAACATCAACCAGCTCTTTTTTCATTTTAGCCCTAAGCAAAATATTATCATACACAGCATCCCAATTCCCAGCCCAACCTTTTACATTAGAAGCAATATCTTTAATTGTCTCAACATCACCATTAATTAAATCATCTGTCGGCTCTAATTCATCTTTATCAACATTATATTTCATTAAATCAACAAAACCTTTTTCTTCCATAGGGTCTTCTTTCCAATGCTTTCTCACCTCTGCAAGCTGTAAAACCCTTTTCCAAGAATGCAAACCATCTGGAGATTTTATTGGATTACAAATAATTATCACATCTGTTGCCTTAAAACTTGTAGCAGGAACTCCTAAATCATTAACAACCCTGTCAAAAACCCCATAAGGCGAAGCTCCGTGAATTGTGCCCGCAACAACATTTGCCAAGGCTCCGATCCTCATTGCTTCATACAAAGCTTTTGCTTCAACACTCCTAACCTCACCAATAATCAAACAACTATCCCCTAACCTCAAACTAGTTCTTATGCCGTCATCAGCAGAAATTTCTGTAGTTGTCTTTAACAAAGCTGACCTCACTTTCATTCTCAAAACATCATATTTTAATTTTCTCAAAGATTCAATCGGAAGTTCTAATGAATCTTCAATAACAATTACTCTAAACTTTGGAATAATCTCTAACATCAAACTTCCCAATAATGAAGTTTTACCAGAGCTCCTGGTTCCAGCAACCAAAAGTGTCCTGGCACCATCTATCAAAAAACTAAATAAACCTGCAGCAAAAGGATTAATCATTTTATTTTGCATAAATAAGGGAAGGGTCCAGGGCTCTTCTCTGTGCCTTCTAATAGAATAAGCCAAGCCACTAGGAGACAAAGGCTGTTGAATTATAGCAATTCTTGCCCTGATTTTCCCAATTTCCAGTTGAGTGTCCAAAATAGGATTTGCTTCATCTAAAGGCCTTCCAGAAATCATTCTAAACTTAGCAGCCCAGGAATCTGCATCTTCTTGACTAGGCAAAATATTTGTTAAACATTCCTCATACTTCTGGTGTCTTATAAAAATCTGGGTCCTGGGTATTGGAGCATTTAAAGAAATATCCTGAATGTTCTTATCCTGAAGCAAAACTTCAATAAGTCCAAAACCAATTGTATGTCTTACCAAAATTGTCGCCAGCTTATTCAAATCAGAATAATTTAAATTCATTCCCTTGGTCTGTGCTAAATCATTTAACAAATCCTTAGAGATATTAAAAAAAACCTGCCTTGTTCTTTCAGTATCTGTGAATTCCTCTGCCCTTGGTTGATGCTCAATCAAAACTCCTCTAGCTAAAT
>JAUVHP010000087.1 GCA_030593225.1 archaeon | reverse complement strand
TCTTGAATTTGAATCATATCTCCAATTTGAATTTCTTTTTCCATACAAATCGGAAGACGAGCATGAATCTTTGTTCTTGATTTTGCATATCTTTCATATTTTCTAATATAAATCATTCTTTCAAATTCAATTGTAATTCTTTTATGAAATTTCCGAATAACTTTTCCCTCAAAGGTCTTTCCACGAACTTTTAAATTTCCGTGAATATGACAATCTTTATCATTACATTTAGCCACAGCTAATTCTGGTGTTTCTACTTTTGTTTCTGTTTTTTTCTTTTCTTCTTTCATTTTCTTATTGTGTATGTTATCTCCTCTTCTTAGCTTATAGCGTCTTCTTCAAAACCAAGTTTTACCAAAAGAGATTTTATTCTCTTGGTGTGGTTTCCTTGAAGTTCAATAATGTTATCTTTGTGAGTCCCACCGCAAGCAAGTTCGTTTTTCAACGATTTTGCGATTTTCTTCACATCGATTCCACTTTCGAATCCGCTTACAACAGTAACGATTTTTCCGTATCTTTTCCTATCCGTCGTTATCTTTATCCTTTGTGAACTTTTTACGATTTGTTCACACACACAGGCCTGCTCTGGCAAGCCACATTTTGGACATATTTCCATGTTTATTTCTTATTCAACTCTCCTGATTTATCTTCAGATTTGTTGATTGTCATAATTCGCGCAATAATTTTTCTAATTTCTCGCGCTTTTGAACTTCCGCTCTTTGCAGCATTTGCCTTAGCTTTAACTAATTCAAATTTAAGTTCTTTTAACTTTTTCCCTCGTTCTTCAGTTTTCATTTTTCGTATATCTTTTGCTTTTAATGTTGTCATTTTATTTTTTCTTTTTTACAATTTTTCGTTTAATTGTTTTTTTCTCAATAGGTTCTTTTAATTTTTCTACATTTTTCTGTAAATTTGAAAGCAATTCATCATTAACATCTATTTTATCAATTAACTTTGCATAAGGAGATAATATACTAACTTTTATTCCAACTGTTCCAGGTTTTGTTTCAGCTCTTGCTTGTGCTCTATCAACTACTTTTGCACTATCCCCAGCTTTTTTCAAATAACCTTGAGCAAATCTCCATTTCTTAGCACGTGAACCAGGAAGTTTTCCATTCAATCTTATTTCAACTCCAAGTGCACCTGCCTTCATAATTTTCTGCAATGTTCTGTACGCAAGAACTTTAAATTTCATTGGACCAAATCTTTCAAGCCCTAGTGCAATTTCATCTGCCATAATCTGTGCATCAAATTCCGGCTCATCAATACTATCAATGTCAACATGAGGATTTTCCAATTTAAACTTTTTCTTAAGTATTCTTGTAAGTTCTGCAATTTTTTCCCCACCTCTTCCAATAACCAATCCAGGGGCGTTCGTCGATATAATTATTTTCTCTCCAACCGGAGTGTATTCAATTCTAACTTTACTAACTTTTCCTTTTCCTATTTCTTTCTTAATATGTTCTTTAGCTGCAAACTCTGCCTTCTTGAATTTAATTATACTTTTTTCTTCCATTTTATTTCTTTTTCTCCTTTGTTTTTTTCTTACTTTTTGCCTTGATTATTATGTGTGTTCTTTTTCTTTTGATTCCACGTCTTCCCATAGGACGAGACCCCATATTAGCAAGAGCTTCATTTATTACTGGCTCATCAACATCATGATTATTTGCATTCCCTAATAAACTTTTCAAAATCATAATAAATTTTTCTGCAGCTCTTTTTGGAAATCGCCCAGACATTATCTTACCTTTTCTATGAGGGATTTCACCTTTCATTGGAACAGCTTTTTTTAACAAAACAACTTCTTCTAAATCCTTAATTGCTTTTTCAATTGATTTATGTTTAATAAATTTACAAATTGCCATTGAATATTTTGTAGAAACTTGAACACCTTTAATATTTACTACAACTTCATTTTTCTTTACTTTTTGAACAGGTTTTTTAGCTTCTGGTTTTTTCTTTTCCTCAACTTTTTTATCTTCTTTAATTTCTGGTTTTTCATCTACTTTTTCCCCAGGAGCTTTCGTTGAAGAATCTTCAGATTGCTTCGGCGAGGCAGGAGACTTGTTCTCCAGCCCAACTAATTTTGTTTCTTCTTTAGGTTTTTCAACTTTTTTCTCCACAGATTTTTTAGTTTTTGGAACATCAATTTTTTTCTGCTTTGGAGTTCCATCTACTTTTGTTTTCTTTTCAGTTTTTGTTGGGGCGTATTGTTTTTCTGTCATTTTTATTTTTTACTTTTGCTTTTACTTCCTTTAGTTGCACCCACTCCTGCCTTAGTATGTTGAATTTTTGCCCTTGTCAAAGCAAACTCTCCAAACTTATGCCCAAGCATTTCAGGAATAATATCTATTGGAACAAATTTATCTCCTCGGTGAATATGTATTCTCATTCCAACCATTGCAGGAACAACAATTAAATCTCTACTATGCGTTTTTACTTGCTTGTTTTTCTCAATTTTTTTCTTAGCACGATTAATAAAATCTTCAATCTTCTGAAAATTTCTAAGAGCAGATCTTCTTTGTCTTGAACGCATAAGCTTAGCAAATTCTCTAACTTCTAAAGTTTTCAACTCTTCAAGCGTCTTTCCTTGAAATTTAAATTGTTTTTTTGTTAATTCCATTTTATTTCTTTTTCCCTGTCCTTCTCGGTCTTATTAATCCAACTTTTCGTCCAGGAGGAGCATTTCTTTTAGCAACTTTACTCTTAGGATTTTTTGCTCTACCAGAACCAAACGGATGATCAATCGCATTCATCTTAACAGCAGAAGTCCTTGGCCATAATTTACTTTTAGTTTTTTTAATATAATATTGTTTACCAGCTTTAACAATCGGCTTGTCTGTTCGCCCAGCACCAGCAGCAACTCCAATAATTGCTCGGCAGTTCCCTTTAAATTTCTTCTCCTTTCTAGAATGCATAATTACAAAAACAAAATCTCCAACAATTCTATTAACTGTTGCTGAATTCCCCCCACTCTTAATAAATTTCCCGCCGTCATTTGGCCGCGATTCAATATTATACACTTTTGTTTTAATAGGAATATCTTTTAATTTCATAATATTCCCTTCTTTTAACTCTGTCCCATTTAATTTTATTTTTTGTCCTTCAATCATATTTTTGAAAGCAGGAATATAAAAACTCCCCTTGCTATAAGCAATCTT
>JAUVHP010000071.1 GCA_030593225.1 archaeon | reverse complement strand
ATGGAAGCTTGTGATGATGAAGGTTGTGATATAAAAACATTGGGTGTTGTTGGGAAGAATCCTGTTCAGGCAGACATGTATTTTACTTTTGATGAAAATGGAACTTATAAGATAATTTCTGATGCAACAAGTGATGGGAGTGATTTTAGTCAAGTAACATTTAATGTAGGTGGTGGATATTACGATTATTCTCTTACAGGGGATTCAACTCACCAAAAATTAATTGTAAAAAGTCCAATAGTCGAAGATTATCAATATGCAGAAATAACTTGGGATAATGAAGCTGAAGACCAAAGAAAAATTGTTAAGGGTTTTACAACATTAACACCAATTAGAATGGAAGAGATAGCATCAGAAGTATTAATTGGTCAAGGGTATGCAGTAAATGAATTTGGATTTAATCAAAATACTCCTGCAGGATATGTTGATTTAGAAGCAGAAAGAATTTCTACTAATGGTAAATATCTTGATATGGATTATTTTCAAACTAATTCTGATCCAGAAGAAAATGAGATTGCAAATAAACAAAGTGGTTTGTATAATTATTCTCATTATATAGGACTTCCTGAAAATGAATTTAGAGAAGCATTTACTGACGATGTAAAATATTTTGATAATTGTGTTGCTCCTGAATTCGTTACAGATGTTAATTATGATTGTGGAAATTAGATGAAAATACTTATCTTAAAAATAGTGTAAATAATATTTAATTTTAAAAAAATGAAAAAGAAGAGTATAATAATTAAAAAACCTAAAATTTTGGTTGGGTGTCCTGTTTATTCTGGGAAAAAATATATTACTCCTTATTGGATAGAAAATGTAAAAAATTTAAATTATTCTAATTTTGATATTTTTGTTGTTGATAATAGTAAACCTTCTGAATATTTTGAAAAAGTTTTTGAAAATCAAGGAATAAAAATTCTAAAATCACCTTATTCAAAAAATCCTTTTGAAAGATTAGCGAAAGCTAGACGATTATTAAATAATTATGCTATGGAAAATGGTTATGACTACCTTCTTTCTATAGAACAAGATGTCATTGTTCCAACCAATTTAATTGAAGATTTATTGAAACATGGGAAAAAAGTTATTGGGGCACCATATATTGTTTCAAGCCATACTAATGAAAGAAGAAGACTGGTAGATTATGTTATTTCTGCATCTAAATTAAATGTAGAATATAATACTTTGAATGGAATTGGTGTTAACGAATGGTATTTGTCGCAAGAAATACAAGGAAAGGGATTGATTCAAGTAAAAAGTTGTTCATTGGGATGTACTTTAATATCAACTAAAATTCTTAAAAAAATTCCTGTTAGAGTAGATTTATCTATTGCTAGGGCAGATGATTCTTATTTCTTCCATGATTGTTTCAATCTAAAAATACCAGTTTTTTTAGATACATCTTTTTTATGGAAAATACACCATATAAAAAGACTTGGCGGAGAATTACAAGTTGGAAAGGAGTTGAAAAATAAAAATGAATAAGTTTGCAAAAATAAAATTAAATTTATTGACTGAAGGAATAAATGAAAATTCCTCATTTTCATTAAAAAAAAATGATGCAAAAGCTACATATATTTATAATTCTTCAAATAATACTTCTGTTGATTTGCCTTCTGAAATTATTCTCCCAAATAATATTACAAGTAATGTTTTTTTAACAAAAAATTCAAATTGGAACATTCAAGACAAGAAATTGTTCTATGAGAATAAATTTGTAACTAATATAGGATATACTTCCAAGCCAAATTTTTCAAAAGAAATTCTTTCTGATGGAACCTCTGCATCTAAAGTTGCTGTTATGTTTGGAAAAGATATTTTTTCTATATATGTGAATAGAGATTGTTTTTTATTTCAAGATTCTCTTGGATGTCATTTTTGTTCTGCTAATATTACAAAAAAAAGAAATGTCAAGAATAACTTAAGAATGATAAGTAAAAAACAGGTACAAGAAACTTTTAAGATTGGTCTAGAAAAAGATAATTTTGATAACGTTATGATTACCTCTGGAACTTACAAAAATTTTGATAAGGGAATTTTAGACCAAATTGATTATCTGAAATCTATGAAAAATATTGACACTAAAGGGATGAATTATCACATGGTTAGTATGCCTCCAAAATCAAATGAACTAATTCATTTATTAAAATATAATGGACTTAATTCTATTGCTTTTGATATTGAGGTTTTTGATAAAGAATTATTTAAAAAATATTGCCCTGGAAAATCTAAATATTTTGGATATGTTCAAATGTTAGAAAAATTTGAATATGCTGCTAAAGTTTTACCAAAAAATTTTGTGAAAGCGGGATTTGTTTGCGGGATTGAACCAATAGAATCATTAGTTGAAGGAATGGAGTATTTTGGAAAATTAGGAATTGCATCTTCATTAAATATATTTCATCCAGATCCAGGAACCCCTTTAGAAAATCTTCCAAGACCTAGTAAAAAATATCTTTTGGAAATATCTCAAGAGCAGGATAGAATTAATCAAAAGTACGAACTAATACCAATATTTGAAAAATTTGGAAGACGTAGTTCATTAGACACAGAAGTATATAGGGGTTTTTTGAGAAAATGAGCATAGAACATCCTGGATTTATTTTATTTGAAGGTTTAGATATGGCTGGGAAAAGTAGTATTGCTCAAGAACTTACTAAAAAAATTAATAAAAAAATAGCAGTAGATGCGATATACTCTGCGAATAAAGGTTTTCTATTAAAAGAAAATATTCCTAGTAATGAGTTGAAAAATATTGACCCAATGATAAAATCTAATATTGTTTTGAATGCATATTCTAAGGAAAAATTCCCCTCTACTATGCAAGATTTTAAGGAAATTATTCAAGATAGACATTTACCAACTATTCTTTTTTATTCTCAAACAAGAGCAAAACAAGATATTTCAAATGATCCACGAGTAAAATCTTGCCTAAATCCCAAATATATTTTTTTAATAGAATCTAGTTATGAATCAAAAAGAGAAAGATCTCTTGAGAGAAACAGTTTTGTAATACTTGAAAATAAAATTTTATCTTCTGAAAGAAATCACAATATTTATCAAGAAAATTATAGAAAAATTATAGAAAAATTAGGAATCCCTTATGCAGTTATTGATACAACAAATTCTAGCAGTCAAAAAAATTCACAAAAATGCCTAGATAAATTAATTCAAAAAAATATTTTAGCCCATTTTGTAGATATTGGAAAAATAATGGTTGATTTTGAATCAAAGGTTTATCCTTCAACAGTAAAAATAAAAAAAGAAAGAATGATTTCAGGAGAAAATTTTCCCCCACTTGAGGTTGAAAGGAAATATGACTTAAATGGAAATTTTGTAGATATTCTTATTGACGGGAGGCATAGAGCCTATGCTGCTTTTGAAATTGGATATTCTCAATTTCAAGCATATATTAAATACAAAAAAACAGATAAAATAAATTTTTCTAATTTGGTAAAAATAAAATATTTTAAATTTAAATAGAATATCTTTCAATAAAAAATTCATATAAAAAATACTAAAATTTAATATTATTAAAAATATTTTAAGATTATTATTCAATATTTGATTTTAAGTAAATAAAATCTTGATTAAATCCTTTTGTTAATCCTCTTTTAATAAAAGGCAATGCTTCTCTTGGAAAAAATACTGATTGTTCAAGTTCTTCAATTGTTTTCCAAGAAATCCCTTTAATATTTCTTTTTTCAAGACAAGGATCATTTAAATGAGTTTCTTCTCCTCCAATAATCTTTGCTAAAAAAATAACATAAAGAACATTTTTATTCCTAGATTTGTTTATCCATTCTTGCAAATATAAAAGTTTAGAAATTTTTACATCTAAATTTGTTTCTTCTTTTGTTTCTCTAATTGCTGTTTCCTGAAGTGTCTCAAAATTTTCTATTGCACCTCCAGGAAGAAGATAAAATTCTCCTGAAGAATATTTACTTTTTAGAACTAAGATTTTATTGTCTTTAATTAATAATATGCTTGGACGAATTGTTTTATTTAATTTAATTTTTTTCATTTCCTAAATTTTCTCCCCTCTTATCTCAATCCCATCAATATAAAATTCATCATTTGAGTCTCCCATTTTGCCTTCAAATTCTAATTCTAAATTATTAAAATCATATACATCCTCTGTTAAAACAATATTTTGACCTATCCAAGTAAACAAAGTAACAGAACTATCGCAACCATCTTCACCCCAATTACCTACAGATACACCATTAATTTTTAGTTCAACGCAATCACCACTTTCTAATCCATAATAATAGGCATTCCAATTTATTGTAATTGTTTTATATCCTGAAAAATCAAAACTTTGGCTAATTGTTGATTCGGCAGTTCCATCTTGAATATGTAATGAATAACTTCCCCCATCTGTTCCATCGTCTAAAACCTTGCTCATTACATCACTTCTATCTGAATTTATCCCACTAACACTCCATTCTTGCTCTCCAGATTCAAATCCAAAATATGCTATTTGTTCTGTGACTGGAGATTCTTCAACAGGAATTTCCGCCTCAACAACAAGAGGTCCGCAATCTAGATTCTCTATAATTTTTGCATTTCTACAACTTACCAATTGCTTTTTGTTGTCCATGACTTGGTAACGAATTGGGATAAGTTCAATGGAAGATAAATTACTTAATGAATTGAATA
>JAUVHP010000013.1 GCA_030593225.1 archaeon | reverse complement strand
AGAGGTTTTGCAAACTTTTTCTTGTTCTCCTCCATGCCTTGCTTCTTTCCAATTTCCTGGAGAATGAATACATAATGTTTTTTCTTTTTTTTCAGATTTATGACACGACGCAAAAATAATAAAATCAAATTGGTTTATTTTTTCTAAATCTAAATTTTGCGTTTGAATAATATCTCCATCAACTAAATAAAATTTATAATCTTTAAATTGGGAAAGCTGTGTTGTGATGTTCACTCCTGCTAAATCTTTTTTGCTTGCAACTATTAAATATTTTTTTGGCATTAAATTATTAAATAAGAGTATTTTAAATATATTATGATAGAATTATTTCAACTTTTAATTGGGTTAGGGATTTTGGTTTTAGGTTTTCCTCTTGGAATTTTTTTAGCTAAACAAACAAAAGAAGAATTAAAATCTGGGCAGAGATGGTTTAGATTAATTATTTTTATAAGTTTGGTTGGAGGGCTTTTTGGATTAGTTTTGAAAAACGATGTTTTAATGTTTAGTTTCTTTTTTATTGCGATTGTTACGAGTCGGAGTTTGAAAAAATAATTCTATAATTTAAAATTAAATCCTTTAGCATAATTCCCAAACTTAATTTTGTGTGAAGCTCCCCATGGGTCTACATTAATATATTTTTTCTTATTTATTTTTACTCTTAGATATTGGTGTGGCCAAAAATAATAAACTAAAGTTAGTTTTTGTTTAATATCGTTTTCCTTGAATAAATTACTTTTAATTAATAAAAATCTTAGCAGATAATTTAGATTTGTGCAATGAAATGGGTTTTTCTTTTTCCAAAGTTTTTTTATGTCTGTTATAAATAAATCAAAAAAATTTTCAAATGTTTGACCTCCATTAAATTTTTTTGTAATAATATTGTATGCGTTTCTGAGGCAATCTTCTTTGTTTTTTGATTTTTTTAATTTGTTAACAATTTTTTGCAAATCTTTTGGAATTTCTTTTGGAAGTTTTGTTTTCCATAATAGATTTGGAATCATCAAAATAAAAAGATTGCGAGGTTAATAAATTTTATTCTATAATATTTGAAAACTGATTACTCCTGAAAAATGGTCCAAAATACTTAAATAATCAAATGCTGTTTAGTTATTAAATAAAAAGAGAAATGGAACAAAAACTTTTACCAATAAAAGAAGCTTCGATGTGGGCAGAAAAATATATCGGAAGGTCAGTAACTACGTCTAATATATTCTATTTAATTCAGTATGCTAAGGTAAAAAAATATATGGAACAATTGACTATAAAAATTGATTTAGACGAATTGAAAAATTATTACGATGAAAATATTATGTTAAAGCAGGAAGAATGGAAACAAAAATTGGGTAATGATTTAGATTGGGGGCTTTCTTTTGAACATTTGAAAGAATCAGATACAACAAAACATGTTCATAGATTGCATCCTTACAAGGGGAAGTTTATTCCTCAACTTGTGGAATATTTTTTAGATGAGCATATAAATACGCACAAAAAACAAATTTATTTTGAAAAAGGAGATATTATTTTAGATCCATTTATGGGAAGTGGAACAACACTTATTCAATCATCAGAATTAGGTTTACATTCAATTGGAATAGATGTTTCTGAATTTAATTGCTTAATGTCAAAAGTAAAAATAGGAAAATACGATTTAGTTAAATTAGACAAAATAGCAAGAAATATTTGTTTTAAGACAAGAGAATTCAGTCAGAAAGTTTTTGATGATTCTTTTGATGTTGAATTAAAGGAACGATTAAGTGAGTTTAATAAAAGACATTTTCCATGTTTTGAATTTAAAGATAAAATTAGAAAAGGGATTATTAAAAATGAGAAAGAATATGGGGCAGAAAAACTTAAAGAATTTTTAGAAGATAATAAAGAGTTTTTTAGAAAGAATGGAACAAAAGATAAATCTGGTTTATTGAATGAAAATGAAATGAATAGTTTTTTGAATAAGTGGTTTTCTAAAAGAGTTAAGCAAGAATTATTTTATTATATCAAACTTGTAGAAAAAGTTGAGGATAAAAATTTAAAAAATGCTTTGAGAATTATTTTAAGTAGAACTGCTCGTTCATGCCGGGCAACAAGACACGCTGATTTGGCAACTTTGAAAGAGCCTCAAATTGGGCCGTATTATTGTAGAAAACATAAAAAATTGTGTATTCCAATTAACTCTATTGTTAAGCATGTGATTAGATATACTTATGATACAATAAAAAGATTGCAAAATTTTTCAGAATTAAGAGAAGAAGTTTACTCAGAGGTTTTGCATGGGGACTCAAGAAAGTTGGATATTTTTAAGGAGATTAAAAAAGAGAATTCAGAGTTTTATAATTTATTAAAGAAAAAGAAAATAGATGGAATTTTTACTTCACCCCCTTATGTTGGACAAATTGATTATCACGAGCAACATGCTTATTCTTATGAGTTGTTTGGAATTGAGAGAGAGGATGGTAAAGAGATTGGACCTTTATTTAAAGGACAAGGAAAACAAGCAAGAGATGATTATGTTGAGGGGGTGAGTAAGGTGTTAAAGAATGTTGGGAAATTTGTTAAGGATAGAGGGAATTTTTTTATTGTTGCTAATGATAAATATAATTTGTATCCAGAAATTGCGAGGAGAAGTGGATTGAAAATTGTTGATAAATTTAAGAGACCTGTTTTGAATAGGACTGAGAAAGATAGGCAACCTTATTGTGAGGTGATTTTTAGGATGGTGAAAAAATGATAATAGGAAGAAATGATTTTTGTCCTTGCGGAAGGATTAATTAGTATTAGAAATAAATTATAGAGTTTGATTTTTCATGTGGGATTCAATGTATTCTTTTCCAAGATCATTAATTTTATATAGATAGGGCTTGTTGCCTTTTCTTGTTCGCGTAATGTATCCATGTTCTTCGTCTAATTTTTTCCCCCTCCATTGCAATAAATGCCTATTATAATCCAAATCTTCAGATAATTCTATAACATATAATCCTTTGTTAATTTGATTTAATTTGTTAAGTATTTTAATTTCTGGTAAAGGTAAACAATCTTTTTCCTTAATCTCGTTAACTTCTTTCAAAATATCTTCAGAAATTGTTTCTTCAATTACCTTGCTTTTACAACTAGGACATTGAAATCCATACATTTCTAACGCATTTTTTTCATTTTCCTTAAATATTCTATTACAGTCTGAATTTGAACAATGTATGCTTTTTGTTTTTTCAAAAAATAGAGTTATAATATCGTTAAAATTGAATATTCTTTCAATAAAATATTTTCTAGGGTTTGCAACATTCGATGGCTTGCCCCATAGCAATTTATAAGCTTTAGCTAATCCATAATTAAGACAATAAATTGAAACTTTCTCCCCGTCCTTATTGGACAAACTATTATATTTTGAAATGAAAAAATTCAACTCTAGAGTTTTTAAATATTTTTCAAGTTTTGGATTAAAATGAAAATGGCTTGTATATGGTTGCTTATGGTTGTAATTTATTCCTTTGGTCTCTTGTTTAATTATTTTTTCTTTTATAGAGTCAAGTTTATTGATTATCTCTTTTATTAATTTTTTCAATTCTAATGCAGTTACTTTTTCTTGCATAGAATTTGTTGAGATACGGATTTCTGAAAAAAATGATTGAATCTTCTCTTCATAATATCTTTGAGCAGCGTTCTCAATATCCGAGATCAAAATTTTTTTATTGTAAATTGTTTTTGATTCGTAACAATAAGATAATATATATCCTATTATCCTTGGAACATTCATCGAAACTTGAAATAATTTTTCATAATAATCATTGATGCTCTGAAATCCTATCTCAAAATAATCATTTTCATCTAAATTTCCATAAATTTCAAATCTCTTTTTTATTAATCTTTTTGTAAAATCTATGGAGTTTTTTTCCATAGCATCTCTATCAAACTTAGAATAAAGATCATAAAAATCCAGATTTACAACATCTATTTTTCCGGGATCAATTGAACCAAGATAATATCTCCCTGGATAAGCGGCAACTTTGAATTTTATAAATTCTTCAGAATTATTATTTAGAGGAGCTAAGATTATATTTACAAAATTCCTTATAGCTAAATTTTCTATTTCTGAAAAATCATCTAATAAAATATAAAGATGTTTGATATTAATAGTTTCTAAAATAGTCTTTATCTTTTGCACTAAATCTCCTATTTGAAATACTTTAATAAAAACTTTAGAAAACTCTTCTGCTAATTGCTTCTCAGATAGGTTTGATACTCCTAATTTTCCTTCAATTTTTGCACGAGGAGGTTGCATAAGACCAACATCTACTCCTATCTGCCCTCCGAGATTTTTCTCTACTAGATTGGAATCTAGAGATTTCATTTTATATCCAACTTCTTCTATCAGAGGTATTTCAATTTTTTTTAATTCATCATTATTCTCTATGTTCTGGAGTAATTCTTCTAACAATTCTTTAACAACTTCTTTTTTATCTACTCCTAAAGATACCTTTATTTTATCCAGAAATGAATTTGTTCTTGAAGATAATTGTTTTATAAGGTTAACTAGAATATTTTGGATAAAATTTCTTTCTAATAAATATTTTTGCAACATGTCTTCTGGGATTTTGTTTCGTAAATAAGATAATTCATTTAATGTCCTTGTAGATTCACTATATGTAGTATATACATCCAGATAACAAGACATAATATCTTCTTTTTTTTCTATTTCTTTTTCCATGCGAAGAAAAATAGTTGATTTTCCAGTCCCCTTTCTTCCAACTAAAAAAGTAGTATTTCCCAGCAAACATTTCTTTAATACATAATCTTCGGGGAGTAAATCAGTGTAAACTTCCTCAACAATATTCTCCCCATCTCTTTCTAATTCTGCTCTCCTATATTTTTTTAATGATTCAATAGCCTCAAAAAATTTTTCCTTTTCCATCCTCAACTCCCAATCCCTCTCCTAGCAACTTCCTTAATTTTCCCCTGAATTTTATCCTTAAACTCTTTACCAACCTCATCAAAGATTTCTAAAACTTCTTTGTAAGTTTCTTTTCCTCCTAAAAGTTCCCAGAATTTCTCAGCAACATAAAGTTCTTTTTCCTCATCCAAATAACCTTGCATTGTGAATCTACTATATGGCTCAGGATGATAAGGATTATAAGGAATTGCCAAGATTGTATTCACTTTCTTTTTTCTAAGTGCGACCCATTGTAACAACTTTTCTTTTGATTTTGCAAACACATCAATATTTGGTTTTGCTGTTTTTATTTCAATATAAAATTCTTTATCCCCTTTCTTCAAAAATAAATCTGCCCTCACTTTTATTTTTCTCCCAGATTCTTTTTTGCATTCAAGTATTTCTTTAATTTCTTTTTCTTTATCTGCTTTCCTTGAATTATTCTTTATTTCCTGAAGAATTTTAGTTATTGTTTTATTTTCTTCATGAGTTATTTCTCCTTCAATATCATAACTTGTTTCTACCTTGTCAAAATTTTCTTTTGCGATTATTTTAGAAACTTGTTCATATACTGACATTCCCAATGTTGTGGCAAGCGAATGAATAAAAGAATACGCTGCGACTTTTTCTGAATCCTGCATAAGTTTTGCCAAGAAAGGCATTGAAGTTGTTTCTCTAACATATTTATTTAATTTATTATCTAATTTAAACCTTAGCAAATTTTTAATTTCTTTAATTTGTTCTTTTTTTAATGTCATATTTTTCATAGACAAGTATCTATTAAAAATTTATTTGTTTAAATTTTATCAACCAATAATCTAATAAAGTAAAAATTTCTTCTCTTTCTATGTTATATTTAGTTGGATTAGGATTAAATGTTGATGGAATTTCAAAGTTTGGTTTAGAAGCTGTGCAAAGATGTAAACGAGTTTATCTTGAAAATTATACTGTTGATTTTCCTTATAGTGTTGGGGAATTGGCTGAAAAAATTGGGAAAAAGATTGTTCTTGCAGATAGAGAAAAAGTTGAAAGTTTGGAGTTGGTTGATGAGGCGAAAAAAATGGATGTTGCACTTTTAATTTATGGTTCGCCTTTGACTGCGACAACACATATTAGTTTGATTCAAGAATGTAAGAGGTTGGGTGTTAGATGCAGGGCTATTTACAATGCTTCAATTTTAGACGCTGTTGCAGAAACAGGTTTGCAGTTGTATAAATTTGGAAAAATTGCTTCAATGCCTGAATGGAAAAAGAGTTTTACCCCAGATAGTTTTATGAAAATTGTTCAGGAAAATCAATCAATGAAAGCACATAGTTTAATTTTATGTGATATTGGTTTAGATTTTCAAGACGCAATGGACCAGCTGGAAACAGCTTCTCAAAATTATAATTTTTCTTTAAAGAAAATTGTTGTGTGTCAAGCATTGGGAACAAAAAAGAAAAGAATTTTGTATGGTGATTTTAAAGAATTAAAAGAGAGTAGAATTCATAATCCTTATTGCATAATTATTCCTAGTAAATTGCATTTTTTAGAGAAAGAAATGTTGGAAGAAATTGGAAATTAGGAAATTTTAAAAACACACTTTTTTTAACTCAATTATGAAATATTTTGTAAAAGAAGGAAATTTACAAACCGAAGCAGAAGATAAGTTTTATGATATTACAGAAGAAATTCAGAAATTTGTTGATGAATCTGGAATTCAAAATGGACATATTTTAATTCAACCATTACATACAACCGTAGGAATTTTTCTTAATGAAGGAGAAGAGAGATTATTAAAAGATTTTGTAAATTATCTTTCTAAACAAGCAATTAAAGGAGATAATTATATGCACGATGATATTGAATTAAGAAAAGATAATTGTCCTCCTGATGAGCCAGTGAATGGTCATAGTCATATGCGTGCGGCATGTTATTCTAATCCATCTTTATCTTTAATTTTGCATAAAGGAAAAATTCAACTTGGAACTTATCAAAGAATTCTTTTTGCAGAATTTGATGGACCGTGTCCGAGAAAACATAAAAGTGTTAGAAAATATTTAGTTAGTGTGATTGGTGAATAATTGACAAATTTTATAAGTTCTATAATTTTAAGTGTGCTATGGCAAATATCCAAGAAATTTCAAAACAAGAAGAAAAGATTTCTGAGTTTTGGGAAAAGGCAGAGATTTTTAAAAAGTCAGTTGAGAAGAAATCTTTGAAAGGAGATTTTACTTTTTATGATGGTCCACCGTTTGCAACAGGGACTCCTCATTATGGTCATATTGTGGCAAGCATAATTAAAGATGTTGTGCCAAGATTTTGGACAATGAATGGTTTTCGAGTTGAGAGAAAATGGGGCTGGGATTGTCATGGATTGCCAATTGAAAATATTGTTGAAAAAGAACTTAATTCTAAAACAAAAAAAGATATAGAAAAATTAGGTGTTGATAAATTTAATAAATTATGTCAGTCAAAAGTTTTGGGTTATGTTGATGAGTGGAAAAAAGTTATTAGAAAATTAGGTCGTTGGGCAGATATGGATAATCCTTATAGAACAATGGATTTGAATTTTATGGAATCTATTTGGTGGGTGTTTAAAGAAATTTATGATAAAGATTTAATTTACAAAGGTTATCGTTCAATGCATATTTGTCCTCGCTGTGAGACAACGCTTTCGCAATCAGAAGTAACTGAAGGCTACAAAGATGTAAAAGATTTATCAGTTATTGCAAAGTTTTGTTTGGTTGATGAAAAAAATACAAGCATTCTTGCGTGGACAACAACTCCTTGGACATTAATTGGAAATGTTGCTTTGGCGGTTGGGAAAGATATTGATTATGTTAAAATAGAATTTGAAAATAAAAAATATATTCTGGCAAAAGAAAAATTAGAAGAACTTTTTGCAAATAAAGATTATAAAATTTTAGAAAAATTTAAAGGAAAAGATTTAGTTGGTAAAAAATACAAACCTTTGTTTGATTATTATGCAAATGATGAATCTTTAGAGAATCGAGAAAATGGGTGGAAAGTTTATGCTGGAGATTTTGTGACAACAGACGAAGGAACAGGTGTTGTGCATATTGCACCTGCTTTTGGTGAAGACGATATGAATTTGGGAAAAGAAAAAAATTTACCTTTTATTCAACATGTTTCAATGGATGGAATAATTAAAAAAGAAGCAAAAGATTTTGCTGGATTAAATGTTAAACCAATTAATGATTATATTTCTACTGATTTAAAAATAATGAAATTTTTATTAGAAAAAGATTTGATTTTTGCAAAGAAAAAATATGAGCATTCTTATCCTCATTGTTGGAGATGTGATACTCCTCTATTAAATTATGCTACGAGTTCTTGGTTTGTAAATGTAACAAAAATGAAAAAAAGAATGTTAGAACTTGCAAAAGAAATTAATTGGTCTCCAGAACATATGAAGAAAGGTAGATGGGGAAATTGGCTTAAAGGTGCAAGAGATTGGTCTATTTCTCGTCAGAGATTTTGGGCTTCTGTAATTCCTATTTGGGAATGTGAATGTGGTGAAATAAGAGTTATTGGTTCTGTAAAAGAGTTAGAGAAATTAAGTGGAAAAAAAGTTATTGATTTGCATAAACATATTGTTGATAAAATAATTTTTAATTGCAAATGTGGAAAAAAAATGAAACGTATTCCAGATGTTTTAGATTGCTGGTTTGAGTCTGGAGCAATGCCTTTTGCTCAATTACATTATCCTTTTGAAAATAAATTAAAATTTGAGAAAAATTTTCCTGCCCAATTTATTGCAGAGGGTGCAGACCAAACAAGATGTTGGTTTTATTATTTACATATTTTAGCGACAGGAGTTAAGGATGTTCAGGCATTTAATAATGTGATTGTTAATGGAATTGTTTTGGCAGAAGATGGTAAAAAGATGTCTAAGAAATTGCAAAATTATCCTGACCCAACTTTATTGATGAATAAGTATGGGGCAGATGCTCTTAGATATTATCTTTTAACATCTTCAGTTATGCTGGCAGATAATTTAAATTTTTCAGAAAAAGGTGTGCAAGAAGCTTTAAGAAAAAATATTATGACTCTTTTTAATGTTGTTAATTTTTATGAAGAATCTTCTGTTAAGAATTTAAAGAAAAAATCTTCAAATAATTTATTAGATAAATGGATACTTTCACGTCTTAATAAACTTGGAGAAGAGGTTACTAAAAATATGGAAAAATATGATTTGCCATCTGCAACAAGACCTATTACAAATTTTATTGAGGATTTGTCGACGTGGTATCTTCGTCAGACAAGAGATAGATTAAATGAAAAAGATGTTGAGGCACTTAATACTTTGCATGAGGTCTTAGAAACTTTGTCTAAATTTATTGCTCCTTTTATGCCTTTTACTGCTGAATTTGTTTGGCAGAAATTAACTAAAAATAATTTTAATGATAAAAATAAATCTGTGCATTTAGAAAAGTGGCCGAAAATAAATAAGAAGCTTGATAAAGATTTATTAGAAAAAATGAGTAAGGTTAGAGAAATTGTGTCTTTAGGTCTTAAACAAAGAGACCAAAATAAAATTGGATTAAAATGGCCTTTGAGTAAAGTTATAATTTATTCTGATAGGTTTGAGGGTTATGAAGAAATTATTCTTGAACAATTAAATGTTAAAGATATTGAATTTAAATCTGGTTCTGACTCTTTGAAAGTTGAATTAGATTTTAAATTAACTCCTGAACTCGAAGCTGAAGGTTATGCTAGGGAACTTTCAAGACATGTTCAGGCATTTAGAAAAAAATTAGGATTGCAGAAAAAAGATAAAATTGAACTTTATATTTTTGTTAATAAAGAATTTAAAAATATTTTGGAAAATCAAAAAAGTTTTATTCAAGAAAGAACTAATTCAAATAAATTGCATTTAGAAGTTGTTACTCCGAAGGAAAAATTTAAAAACAAAATACACTTTAAAATTAAAGATAGAAAAGGAGTGATTGTGATTAATTGATTGGGTTGATGTTACAAAAATAACTACCAATAAGTAATCCTTTATAGTTACTCTTTTTTTATAGCAATATTTAAAAATAAAAATGGACAACAATTAATATAAAATGATAGTAAAAGACGAATTTTTAAGCCGATTAAGAAAAATATTTGATTTAAATCTTTATGAAGTGAAAGTTTGGACTGCTTTACTTTCTCGAGGAACTTCAACTGCTGGAGAGTTAAGTAATATTTCAGATGTTCCTCGTTCAAGAACTTATGATATTTTAGAGAGTTTAGAGAAAAAAGGATTTATTATAATGAAACTTGGAAAGCCAATTAAGTTTGTTGCTTTAAAGCCAGAAGAAGTTGTTGAGAGAGTTAAGAAAAATTTAGTTAGAGATGCTCAAGAAAAATCAAAGAGATTAGAAAAATTAAAAAGTGACGAAGTTTTGCAAGAGTTAAGTTCTTTGTTTACTCAAGGTATAAAGTTTGTTGAGCCATCTGATTTATCAGGAAGTTTGAAAGGTCGGCAAAATTTGTATAATCATCTTGATATGATGATTCGTGAGGCAGAGTCGACAATTACAATTATTACAACTAGAGAAGGATTGAATAGAAAGCTTGAGGCGTTAATGCCAAGTTTTGAAAAGTGTAAAAAGAGAGGGGTTAAAATAAGAATTGCTGCACCAATTGATAGTAATAATATTAAGGTTGCAAAAGAATTGAAAAAAGTTGCAGAGGTGAAAAATGTTGAAAAAATTAAAGCACGATTTGTTATAATTGATTCTAATCAATTAATGTTTATGCTTCTTGATGACGAGAAATTTCATCCAAATTATGATATAGGTGTTTGGATTAATACTATTTTCTTTGCACAAGCTTTAGAACAAATGTTTGAGTTGGCTTGGAAGGAAATGAAGAATATTAAATAAAATGGGTTGGGAAAATTTAAGTTATGTTAAAAAGGGTGCGATAATTGGTGGTGTTTTAGGAATAATAAACAGTATTGTTAAAAAATAGAAGATGGTGAATAAAAAGGAAAAGGTGAGATGGTATCATTGGCTTGTTTGGATTTTGGGAGCGATTGCGATTTTATTATTACTTTATGGAATAATTCGAAATTTATTTTTATTGTAAGATGAGATTCTCAGATGTTTTTTCTATATTTTCACATCTAATTAATTTTATAATAATTATTTACTTTATTTCTTTTTTGATTAATATAGACTCTATAACAAATTTTGATTTATTCGTTAGTTTTTTTGGATTATTCGTTTCGTTAATGGCGAATGTGCTTTCAATTGTTGAGAGATAAAAATAATCATTCCTTAACAAACATCAACAATATTACTGAAAGTAATGCAATTATTGAAATATAAATAAACATTATTGAATAACTTATATCCCAAAGAATTCCTGCAATGATTCCTGCTGGAATATTGACTAATCCTGTAATTGCATAGTATGTTCCCATTGCTGTGCCTTTCATTTTACTTGATAAATCTGAAACAAATGCTCTTTGATTTGCGTTTGTTATTGCAAAGACCAATCCATAAAGAAGGAAAAGAAAAGCTAGATAAAATATTCCATCTTGGAAAATGAATCCAATTCCTACAAAGAAAAATAAAATATATCCTATTAGTAAAACTTTTTTTCTTCCGATTTTATCTGAGAGATTGCCGAATGGAACTGTGAAAAGTGCCCAGACAATATTGAAAAGAACATAAAGAAGTAACCCAATTGTTATGCTTCCAGTGATTTGTTTTGCTCTTAAAATTAAAAACATATAAAGACCAAAGTTTCCGAGAGTAAAAACAGATGCAACAAAGATAAAGTATTTTAATTTTTTGTCTAAATTTTTCATGCCTTTTAATAAACTTTTTTTAATTGGTTTTGTTTTTGGTTCTTTTACAAATATTAATGGAATTAATGAGAATGCTGAAATTCCTCCTGCAATTAATATTATTGTTTTAAATCCTAAATTAAATTGCCAAAATAAAATCAGTACAATTATTGAACCTATTACTCCTCCTAAGGTATCCATCATTTGGTGAATTCCAAAACCTCTTCCTTGTTTTTCTGTGGATTTTGAGATTATGGCGTCTCTTGGTGCATCTCTTAATTTACCTAATCTTTCAAATGATACAAATGCTAAAACATATTGCCACGCATTTGCCATTACTAACAAGAACCTAAATATAACTGAAATAAAATATCCTAAAAAAACAAATGGCATTCTTTTTCCTTTTCTATCTGATGCCCAGCCCCCAAGAAGTTTGAATATACTTGAAAGTCCTTCTCTTAATCCACTTATGGTTCCGATTGCAATCCCTCCTCCACCGAAACTATTTATTAAAAAAGGAAGAATTGGTGTAATCATTTCACTTCCAGCGTCGTTAAACAAACTTGAAGCACCTAAAAGCTTAATATTTTTAGAACCCTTTTTAGAATCAATTTTTTTACACCTCATTAATATCCTAGGAATTTATAATTTTTAAATTTGATTAAAGTTAAGTTTTTAATTTCTTTTAATGTTTTACATTGTGCTATTTTATTTCTAAGTTTTCTTGAATTTCTTTTTCCTTTTGAAAAATTCATTGCTTGAAATTTTATTTGTCTGAAATGTAAATTATATTTTTTAGCTAATTTTAGCCAGTCATTGAAATTGTAGTTTGTTTTTTTATTATTTAATTTTGAAAAAATATTTGGATTTCCAATTGCTTTTCTTCCTATCATTATATAATCAAAATCTTTGAGAAATTTTTTATAATTTTTTTCATCAATATCCCCAGAGTATATTACTGGAAGTTTTGTTTGCTGTTTGATTTTTTTTGCAAATTCAATATCTGATTTTCCTGAATAACCTTGCGATTGTGTTCGTGGATGAATGCAAATTGCATTGCAATATTTTTCTGCAATTTTAATTATTTCAAATGAAATATTTGATTTTCTGAATTTAATTGTTACAGGTTTTTTTGTTGATTCTTTTATTGTTTTGAGAATTTTTTCAATTATTTTTAAATCCTTTAGAAAACTCCCAAATCCTTTTTTTCTTGCATTTTTTGCAGGACATCCTAAATTAAAATCCCACATAGAAACTTGTTTGTCGTATTTTTTTATGAATTTTTTTATTTCTTTTGTGTTTGTTGCAAATAATTGTAATGCAGGTTTATCTTGTAATTCTATTTTTTGTTTTGTTAATGGACTTGTAAGCCCTGTGTATGTTAATCCTGCCCCAGCTTTTTTACAAAGCAATCTAAATGCAATATCATTTACTTCTTCCATTGGTGCAAGGAGAATTTTGTTTTTGAAGGGTAGTTTTTTCATTTGATTTTTTCACTAATTAAATAATGAGGTGTAACTTTTTTTACTTCTATATCTGCAATTTTTCCTAAAATTTTTTCTTTTGATTGCACTGCAAAAAGTTTGTAATTTTTGTCTCGTGCAAGATATGTCTTTCCAAATCCTTTTTGGTCTATGAGAACTTTATGTTCTGTGTTAAGAAATTCTTTTTGCTTTTTATTGCAAATTTCTTTGTGGAGTTTTGCAATTTGTAGAATTCTTTTTTTCATAATTTCTTTATTTATTGGTTTTAATTTTTCTGCAGGTGTATGTGGGCGAGGCCAGAATTTACTAAAATTTAAGGTCTCAGGTTTTATTTCTTTTATTAAATCAAATGTTTCTTGAAAATCTTTTTCTGTTTCTTCTGGAAATCCTATAATAACATCTGTTGAAATATGCATATCTGGAAATTCTTTTTTGAATGTGTTTATAATTTTTAAGAAATCTTTTTTTGTATAATTTCTTTTCATTTGTTTTAAAATTTTGTCGCTCCCAGATTGAACTGGCAAATGAATAAATTTAAACATTTTTTTATTTTTATAAATTTCAATTAATTCTGGAAGAATTTTTAAAACATTATTTGGATTCATCATGCCAATTCTTATAAAAAAATTACCTTTAATTTTAATAATTTTATTTAATAATTCTGGAAGATTATATTCATTATTTTCTTTTCCATAAGATGCATTATCCTGCGAGGTAATCCAAATTTCTTTGCATCCTGAATTAATATCTTGTTTTATTGATTCTATTATTCTTTCTTCTGGATATGAAAATAATTTGCCTTTTGCAATACGAGTTATACAATAATTACATTTGCCCAAACATCCTTCAGAAATTTGTGTGATTCCTATAAATTTTTCTTTAGAAATTTTTGGAAGATTTGTTTTAATTTCATTTTGTTTTTTAAGATATTTTTCTTCATCATAAGTTTGTTCTACAATTTCTTTAATTAAATCTGTAATTTTTTTTATATGATGTGTATCCAAAAGATAGAGATTATTTTTTTGAAATTTATTTTTATTTATTTTAGACATGCAACCTGCTAAAATTATTTTTTTATTTTTGTTTAAAAGTATTTGAATTTGTCTTTGTATTTTTTCTTCTGTTGGTTGTTTTACAATGCAAGAATTAATAACAATAATATCTGCTAAATCAATGTTTGAAGTTATATTTAGTCCTGCTTGTTTTACAAGACCTTTCATAATTTCTGTTGAATTATAATTAGCTGTGCATCCGTAAGTTTCAAAATAAATTTCTAACATAAAAAATTAATGCGTGTTGACGTTAAAAATTTATTCATATTAATAGAATAAATTTCTCTGAAATTTTTTTAAAGAATAAAAATAAAAAATAAAAAAAATAAATTAGTTTATCTTTGTAAGATTGCTAGAACTGCGCCTACTAAAGTTGTTACCACTACAATCCATCCTGCAATAAAAACAACCCATAGTCCAATTATATGAGTTCCGCCTAACCATCCTGGTAACCCTAATGTTCCATTAATCATTCCAAATCCTACAACCAATGAAACAATAACTCCAGTAACCCACGCTATTATATTTAAAAGCATAGATTTTGTTTTCTTTTTAGCCATTTTACACCTCTGTTTATTTAATTAAATGAATATTTAACTATATTTATATGGAATTTTATATTTATATAATTTTTGAATTACATTTCTTCTAAAGTTTCTATTCCAAGTAGGTTCAAAGAATTCTTTAATACTTTTTTAAATGATTTTACAAGTTCAATTCGTAAATTTTCATTTTCTGAATTAATAACTGGGCAACTATGATAAAATTCATTAAATGTTTGTGCAAGTTGATAAGAGTAGTTTGCAATATGTGCTGGGTTTAAATCTTTGTAAGTTCTTAAAATGATTTCTGGAAATAAAGATAATTTTTTAGCTAGTTTAATTTCATTTGGATGAAGATTTTTTATTTTTATTTGTTTATTTTTTATTTTTATTTTTTTTAAAATAGAATTTGCT
Source organism: archaeon (assembly GCA_030593225.1). Taxonomy (GTDB): domain Archaea; phylum Nanobdellota; class Nanobdellia; order Pacearchaeales; family GW2011-AR1; genus JAUVHP01. The sequence goes on along the minus strand of JAUVHP010000013.1, from coordinate 1,588 downwards.
CGTGCGTAGCTGTAAAGAATATATGGTCCTGTGTCTCCTTCAAAATTTAATGATTCTTTTGGATTAAATAACATATTCTTTTTTGCATCAATTTTAAGCAAAAAATATTTTATTGCTGCCAAAGATATTTTATTACTCCTTGATTCTAATTCTTTTTTATTAAGTTTAATCCTAGAATTTAATTCTTTTTTTGCCATTTTATTTATTTCTTCAATTAAATTATCTGCATCAACAACATTTCCTTCACGCGATTTCATTTTTCCTTCCGGAAGTTCAACCATACCATAAGAAATATGTTTTAAATTTTTTGCATTAAATCCTAACTTTTTTAAAATAGAAAAAAGAACTTTAAAATGATATTCTTGTTCATTTCCAACAACATAAAATGATTTGTCAAATTTGAATTCTTTTTGTTTTAATTTTGCTAAATAAATATCTTGTGTAATATAAACTGCTGTTCCATCTTTTCTTAATAAAATTTTTTCTCCTAATTTTTCTTTTTCCAAATTAACAAATATTGAACCATCTTCTTTTTTTTCAAAAATTCCTTTTTTTAAACCATCTAAAATAATTTTTTTCCCTTTTTTGTAAATCTTACTTTCAAAATATTCTTTGTCGTGTTTTATATTAAAATTTTTATAAGTTTCTTTAAATCCATCTAATGTCCACATATTCATTTTCTTCCATAAATTAATAGTTTCTTTGTCTCTAGATTCCCATTTTTGAAGTAATTCTTGGGCTTTAGTTTCATAGGTTTTATCTTTCTTTACTAACTCATTAAATTTAACATAAAAATCTCCAACAAAGTGGTCTGATTTTTTATTTGGTTTTTTGTTTTTTCCAAATTCTTTATATGCAATCATTGATTTACAAATATGGATTCCTCTATCGTTGTTTAAATTTATTCTATAAACTTTATTATCTATGAATTCAGAAATTTTAGAAATGCTTTCTCCAATTGCCATATTTCTTAAATGACCTAAATGTAATGGTTTATTTGTGTTTGGAGAAGGGAATTCAACTACAATTTTTTTATTTTTATTTTTTATTTTTCCAAAATCTTTTTTTTGTGTTTTTTTTAAGATTTTTTCAACTAACTTTTTTTTATTAATAAAAAAATTAAGATAAGGTCCATCTGATTCAATTTTTTCAAAATCTTTTGATTTAATTTTTTTCTTTAAATCTTCTGCAATTAATTTTGGGGATTTTTTAAATTGTTTAGAAAGAATAAAACAGGGAAATGCATAATCTCCCATTTTTTCTAAAGGTGGAATTTCAATTAGTTTTTCTATTTCTTTTTTGTTTAGTTTTGTTGCTTTATGAATTTCGTTTATAATAAGTTCTTTCATAATTAGAATTATGTTTGGGAATTATTTATATGTTTTGAATTTTGTTTCTTTTTCATCAACTCAGTGTTAGAGAAAATCTAACATAGCTCCACTATGTCTACGATTTCCCCTGCCTTGATTTGATAAAAAATAATTCAAAATTTGAGAAATAGAAAAAAGAAAGAAGGATGAGTTTTGGAGAAGATAGTAATAAGAATAAAATCTAGGTTGAATTGAATATAACGATTATATGTTTTGAT
>JAUVHP010000044.1 GCA_030593225.1 archaeon | reverse complement strand
CCATGTGTTTGATCTTTTGCAACTTTTGTTCCTAACTCAGGAATATCTCCTAGAACATTTTCAACAGTTGTTCCAACATTTCCTGAAACACTATTACTAAAAATTAATTTAAATCCTCCTATGTTTTCTCCCCCTGCTTTTCTATTAATTGTAACATCACAAATAGCATCTGCACAAATCATTTTTGTTGCAACTAAATTAACTTTAATACATTTAGAACCAATGCTAACTTCACTAGAACTATCCTCAAGAATACCACTGATAATTGACCATACAACTCCGATTGCAGCAAGAACAAGAACAATCATAATAATTGTAATCACAATCGTAGACATACCTCTTTTATTCATAAATAAAAAAGATTATTCAAGTATTTAAATTTTATTAAATTTGTCGAGCAAAACAAAAAATTCTTTTTTGTCAATAACTTTATCTACTTCAGAAAGTCCACGATTTTCTGCCATTTTCCAAAAAGCTTCTGGCTTATATTTTTTCTTTAGTGCCTGAATTGTTGGAAGTTTTGCATCATCCCATCCAGAATATTTGCCCTCTTTAATTCCTTTTGTAATTCCACTCGCAGAAAGTCTTAATCCTTTAATATGCCACTTTCCAAGATAAGCAGCCCAAGGATATTTCTTTCCTAAAACCTTAAAAATCATTTCTTGTCTTTGAGCATTATCTCGATGTTCTTTTGCACGAATAATATGAGTCATTTTTTGTTCAATGTCATCTACTGCTACAGATAAATTCATCAACGGCCAAACACGATACTTTTTTCCTTGCCGAGGATGTTTTGTTAAATTAATTCTTGCCAATGGAAAATCTCTCATAGCAGGATTTTTATGCGTCATATCTGATTTAAATCTCAAAACCGCTTCACCCTCTCCAAATCCTTTTTTGCCCTTAGTAGAAATCTTTTTTGAAGATTTATCAGGGTACGCCAATGGTGGTGTATCCAACATCTTTTTCCATCTTTCTAAATTTTCTTTAACATTAAAACTCCTACACTGGCAATCTTTTTTTTGTTTAGAAAATTCTCTAAACTCATCTCCAGAACAAGTACAAACATATGCTTTACCAACAGAAATTAATTTTTTTGCATATTTATAATAAATTTCCATTCTGTCTGACTGAATAACAATCTTTGCTTTTTTTTCAAACAACCAATCAGAATCTTTTTTCAATAAATCATAAGCAGGTTCATAAATATTTTCTGGATTTGTATCTTCAATTCGAACATAAAATTTTCCCCCATATTTTTTTACATAAACATAAGAAATACTTGCAGTTAAAGCATGACCGACATGCATTGCACCAGAAGGCGACGGAGCAATTCTCATAACAACTCCTTTTTCTGCATTAGGTAATTCAGACAAACCCTCACGAACTTTTCTTTCAGAAATAATTTCCTTAATTTTTTCAAATTCTTTTTTTTGTTTATCTAAATTTAATTTAGAAACTTTCTCAATAATTTTTTTAATCTTTGGCATAATTTCTTTTACTTTTGATTTTTCCAAACCTTCATTAAATAAAGAAGAAACAACTGCCCCTGGATTTGCTTTTCCATTGTAAGCAATAGAGTTTTTCAAAACATACGCCTTAATTTTTTTCTCATTCATATTTTTTAGAGTAGAGTTAAAGTTATAAATTTATTCTACAATCTCAAATAAATAAATTATTTTTTGATTAGCACTATCATAAATTTCCATTACAGGAGTTGATTTATATGATTTTTCTTCAATATAATTATTTAGTTTAGGATATACTTTGAAAACACCAAGTGTAATAGAAAATTTATTTCTATAAGGAAAAGTAGCAATAACATTTTTTACTTTAGGAATATCTCTTACATTGTATTTTCCTTTTAATTTGAAAATATCTTCATAATCTTCTTTCTCAATTATAACTCCCACCTCACTTCTTAATCTTTCTGTTTCAACTTCTTGAGGATTATCATAATAAATTCCAAAACTTTTTGTTGTATTAATCCCCTCATTTACTAACGAACTATAAATCTTATCCTGTATTTTTCTAACTTCTGAATAATCCCCAATATGATTTTCATAAACTACCTTAAATGGACCAACTTCTTGTTCTTGAATTTGAACTTCTTGTAAAATTCCAAAATAAAATAACCCACCAATCAACCCAATAATTAAAATAAAAATTAAATAAAAAGTATTCTTTTTCATAATCAAAACAAGTAAATATTTTTTATAAAGTTATTTAAATATTCTTGTTTTTATTTTCTTATGAAATTGAGAAAAAATTATGATTATTATATATTTTTAGATTATTCATAAGATTTAATTGGATATAATATTATTGAACAAAAAAAGATTATTGAATTGTTACCAAAGATTTCAAAATTTGAACATTATAAAGGAAGAAAAAATAGGAAAATTTATCTTAAACATATAAATGATACAATTAAGCGGGAAAAGATAAAGTTTTATTTTGAAAAGATTAAAATTGAGAAATCAAGAAAAAATGTAGAGTTATTTATTGAAATTTTAGAATTTATTAAAAAACATAAAAATTGTATTATCTTCTTGTCTGTTGATGATTATCAATTTAAGAAATTAAGAAAATTGCTTTCTTTAGTTGATGGAGAAAATACAGAGATAAGAAAAGAAAGTGAATTAAAAAAAGGCACACCAGAATATAAAGTAAGTTTAGTAATTGATAATTTATTAAATATTGAAAGGAGAAAACAAAGATAAAATAGAATCAAGGATTCGTCTAACCTACTGGCGACATAAAATCGTCTTCGTCAGAATCCCTCCATCTATTTTATGATATATTAAGCAAAATGAAAAATATAAATGTTTCGGTTGCGAAAAAATTATTCCCCTTGGCATTAATAATTCTTATCTTAAATTTAATCTGGGAATTTTCACATTATAGATTATATAATAACTTAACAGGAATTTCTGCAACACCACATTTAATTTTAGCGTCATTCGTCGACGTTTTCTTAGTTTTCTTTATTTTTTTGATTATTTCATTAAGAAAGAAAAATAATAAATGGTTAAATAATCCAAAAGAAAAAGATTATTTTTTTGTCATAATCTTTGGTTTAATTCTCGCATTTGTTTGGGAATTAATAAATTTACAATTCGGTCGTTGGGAATATAAATTCATAATGCCTTTATTTTTTCAAGTAGGATTAAGCCCACTTCTTCAATTAGCAATTACAGGAAGTTTTGGATTATGTATTAATGATTTGTTGAAGAAGATTTAAAATATTTAGATAGAGAATTTATTCAACGCCTTTCTTCACATCACTTTTTAACCTTTTGATTGTGTAATCATCAATTGCTTTTCCCAATGCTTCAGCAGACATTTCACCACAATGCATTTTTATTTCAGGAAGTCCTTTAAGTGATTTGGCAACATCAGATGTTTTAATTTTTTTTGCTTCATTTATTTTTTTGCCTTTTGCAAGTTGTGTAATCATAGAAGATGTTGCAATTGCTGCAGCACAACCAAATGTTTGAAATTTAATATCTTTAATAAATTCATCTTTAGTTCCTTTTTTCCCAACTTTAATAAAAACATGCATAATATCTCCGCACGTCGGATTCCCAACTTTTCCAACTCCGTCTGGATTTTTAATTTCTCCCATATTCTTAGGGTCCATAAAATTTTTCATAACTTCTTTTGAATATCTCATTTTTTCATTTCCTCCTTCCTATCTCTTACATAATTATTATAAATTTTTTTAGTTGTTTTGGTTACAAATGACCTATTTTTTAACTTTTCATTAGTCCACAAATATTCTAACATTTCTTTAGAATTTTTATTTAAAATTTTCATGAATATCGGAAAACCTTTTGGAGTTGCCATCCATATATAATCTAAATCAGTAAATGTTCCCAAGATTATATCTTTTTTATAAATTTCATTATCTCCAAAAATCCAATTGTCATGAACTGAAATATAATAAACTATTTTCTTAATTTTTTCCTTTGGATATTTAACTTTCTTCAAAATCTTTTTTGCAATTTTTGCTCCAATTTTCATATGTTTGTGTTTCAAATCTTTGTTAAAATAAACTTTTTCTCCAACCCCATAACCGACATCATGAAGTATTACTAGAGGAAGCAATAATGAATCATCAATTTTTTCTTTTTGACAAACAATAAGTGCATCTTGTATCATCCATTTGATGTGATCAATATCCATCGGACGCCCTTTTTCATAATAAGGTTTTGCCAATTTCCAAATTTTTAGATATATTTTTTTTATTGGTTTTTTTTCATTAACTGTTTTATTTTTTTTTTTCTTATTCAACTTATCAATTAATTCTTTAATTTCTTTTTTCCCCATCCCATGTGCTATACAACCCTGCTCTAAAGTTTCCACAGATGCCATTCCACAACCAACACAATGCAACCCGTGTTCAAACAAAATCATCCCAGCGTCTGGGTTTATTTCCATAATTTTATCAAACTTTGTTTTTCCTGTTATTTTTTTTGTTTTCATTTTGAATTTTCTAAATCTTCTTTTTTAATTTCCACATATCTACTAACGATTTTTAATAACTCATTACTTCGTGAAAGATTACTTTTTCTTTTTTTCGAATAGTGCGTATAAAGAATGACTTCTATATTTAATTTTTTTAAATAATCAATTACAGGTACAAAATCACTATCAGAAGCAATTAAAATTATTTTATTTATTTCTTTATAATCAATTGGTATTTTCATTAAATCCATAACCATTAATGAATCAACAGCTTTTTGTTTAAAGATAAATTGTCCATCTATTTTTAATCTTTGACATCTTCCTTCTTTTATATTAATTATTTTATCTTCTGATAATTTTTTAATAAATTGATCATATTTCTCTCTTCTTTTTGTTTCTTCTTTTTTTGGAGGCTCACTTTGAAATGGGGGTGCAGTATAATAAAAAATTTGTTCACAAAATGCTTTTTCTTTTTTTGATAAATTCTTAGAAAAATTAATTATGTTATATTTTAGATAATATCCTTTCCCAAAATATTTTGAAAGTTTCGATAAAAATCCTGCATCAATAAATACCAATGTTTTACCCATTTTTTAAATTTCCTTTAAAATTTACTAAAAAGAAGCAATCATCCAGCGACCCTCGTAGGATCACTGGGGAGCATGTTAATATAACAACTGATTTAATCTTTATAAAATTTTTCATTTTTTTCTTTCCCAATTTTGTTTAGATTTTTTATTGAATTAAGGCATTTTTTTCCGCAGTGTACTTTCGTACATAAGGAAGGAAATAACGCAGAGTCAATGAAAAAGATATCAAAATCACCTAACCAACGGACTAATCCTTCTAAGTTTAATTATAATGTTTTTTATCTTCTCCAAAAAATAATCAAGTTCTTCTTTAGTTGTAAATTTACTTATACTAATTCTTAAAGAACTATTTGATTGCAAAGGAGTTAATCCAATTGCTTTCAAAACATGACTTGTCTTCAATGTGTTTGACATACAAGCAGAGCCTGTAGAAGTAAAAATTCCCTCGTTTTCTAAATAACCTCCAATTGCCTCACCTTCCACATTATTAAAAGACACATTAATATTATTACATAATCTTTCACGAGGACCATTAAGTTTTACATTTTCAATTTTCAATAATTCATTAATCAAATAATCTCTTAATTCAATCATTTTCTTAACATCTTTTTGCAAAGCAATATCAACAGATTTTGCAAAGCCAACAATTCCAGAAAGATTATCTGTCCCACTTCTTAGTCCTTTTTCTTGACCACCTCCATGAAGAAGTGGAGTAATTTTTATTCCATCACGAATATATAATGCACCAACTCCTTGTGGTCCGTGAATTTTATGTGCATTTAAAGTTATTAAATCTAAATTTTGTTTTTTAACATTTAAAAAAACTTTAGTAAAACTTTGACAAGCATCTGTATGAAATAAAACATTTCTCTCTCGACAAATTTTTCCAATACTCTCTAAATCTTGAATAGTTCCAATTTCATTATTTCCATGAATTATTGAAACAACAATTGTTTTACTATTAATTTGCGTTTTCAGATTTTCTAAATCAATAAATCCTTCTTCATTAACATTAAGATAAGTTATTTTTGCTCCTTGCTTTTCTAACCACTCACAAGTTTTCAAAATACAATCATGCTCAATTTTTGTTGTAATGATGTGATTTTTTTCAGGATAATTTTCAAAAAATAAACCCTTCAAAGCAAAATTATTTGCCTCTGTTCCACCAGATGTAAAAATAATCTCGTGTGTTTTCGCACCAATAGATTTAGCAATAATCTTTCTGCTTTTCATTATTGTATTTTTTGCTTCTTGTCCAACTAAATGCGATGACGATGCATTTCCAAATTTTTCTTTAAAATAAGGAAGCATTGTTTCCACTACTTTTTCATCTGGCTTTGTCGTCGCTGCGTTATCTAAATATACATTTTTCATTTTAAATTTTCATTAAACCAATTTATTATTAGAGGAATAACTTCATTTCTTTTATTATCTAATTTATGATTTCCTCCTTCAATAATCTCAAGTTTAGAATTGTTTGGTAAAAGTTTTATGGCTTCTTTTGAATTGCCTAAAGGAACATAAATGTCCTTATCTCCGTGAATAATTAGAACAGGATAATGAATTTTTGGAAGAATTTCTCTGGGGTCTATTTCAATTCTTTCATAAAAGTATTCAAGAGGAATCTTAAATTCTTTTTCATCTTTTAGCATGGTAACATATCCCTTTTCTTTTAATTCTTTTTCGCTAGATTTGTATTGAGCATGAATGTCTTTTAATTTATTTTCATTTGTAGTATTTGGTGCCAAAAGGGCCATTGTTTTAATGTCTGAATTATAATTCATAATAGAAACTAATCCTCCTAGGCTTGCCCCTATCAGACCTATTTTAATATATCCTCTTTTTTTCGCAAATGAGATTGCAGATTTCAAATCTTCAACTTCATTTTTAATAGTAATTTTTGTATCATAACTTTCTCCAGATCCTCCAAAGTCAAATCTTAAAAAAGCATAACCTTCTTTTGCTAAGGCGTTTCCAATCAAGATATGATTTTTTCTATCTTTGTTAGAAGTAAACCCATGAGAAAAAAGGATAATTTTATTTGTTTCCTTCTCAGGTAAATGTAAGATTCCAACCAATTTTTGTCTTTTTAAATTTTCAAATATTACTTTTTCTGTTTTCATTCTCCACACTCCTTACATTTTCCACCACAAAAAGTTTTTGCATGTTTGTCAATTAATTTTAACATTGGAACAATTGTTTTTTTATTTAAAGAATAAATTCTTTGTCTGCCTTTTTGTTTTACTTCCACAATATTACAACATTTTAATGAAGATAGTGCGTGTGATACTTTACTCTGCTCAACTTTTAATAATTTTGAAATCTCTGTCACATTTTTTTCCTTTTCATTAAGCAAAGTAACAATATCAATTCTTAATGAATTTGCCAAATTTGTAAAAAAAATGTGATATGTTGAATTTTTCATATGAAATTTAGTTCATATGTCTTTATAAATATTTCTGTCACTTATTTATATAATCATAAAACATTGCTCGTGTATCTTTAGCAACACTTAATTTTGCATTAAGTTTTTGTAAATTTTTTAATTTTGACCTAATAATTTTAATATGCATTGCTTCCTCTTTTTTTAAGAAAATAAAAACTTTTTTTAATTCTTTATTTTTTGTTTCTTTTGAAAGATTTTCATAGAAAAGAACATCATCTTTTTCAATTTTTTCAACAAATTTTATTAAATCAATATCTGATTTAATTCTAGAGATTGTTTTAAAACTTATTTCTTTTTTAGAAAGTTTAATTTTATTCTTTGTTAAAATTTTTAAATTAATTTTATTAAATTTTTTAATATTACTAATTTGCTTATGAAGAATATTATAATGTTTTTTTTCTATTCCAGCGAGTTTAATTAAAATTTCTTTGATTTCTCTATTAAAAACTTTTTTAGACATTTCTTTATAAGTTTTATATCTTGAAGCCTCAAGTTTCATAGCTTTCTTTATTAGAATTAAATCACTTTCATTTCCCATTTATCTTTTCTTTCTTTTTATTTTTTTCTTGGAACTTTTTTTAACCTCAACTTTTGCAAATTTGTTCCAATCTATTTTAGAAAAAACATAAATATAAAGTATTGGAAGTATTCCAACTGTGTTTGTTAAAGCCAAAACAATAAACCAAATCCACGAACCTTTTCTAGCTGATTTCCACATACCCAATAATTTCCAAACCATTGCCCATACTAAAATCACAACTAATATAATTAAAATCAAATTCTCAGAAATTCCAGAACTTTGAGCAATATCATTAATAAATTGCCCTGCCACCTCACTTTGTTTAAAAAAAGTCATCATTATCACCTAATTTTTTTAAGAATTAATATTATTTAAACTTTTAGTAATCGCCTTTATTTCGATTTTCTAAAATTTCAACACGTTGCTGTAAATGATAAATCTGATTAGATAAATCTTCTATTTTATCTGTCATATCCATTAATCTTTTTGCTAATTTTCTTTTTCTTTCTACAATTTCTTCACCATTAGAATTTTCTTCAGTTGCAGCTGGTTGATTTGTTCCACCAAACATTCCAAAAATTCCAGGAGATTGCACTTGTTCTTCTTTGGATTCCTCTTGAATATTTTCTATTTTTTCCTTTTGTTTTTTATACCTCTCTGTTAAATCAACAAAATTGTCTTTTTTCCCTAAACCAAATAATCCCATAATAATTACAATGAATTAATGTTTTTAAAATTAGTCATAAGTTTTTTTGAAACTATATCCTTTTCAAAAAGAACCCTGAAGGGCGACACTTTCTTGTTAGGAGTGTGAAGATTCACATGCCAAAAAATTTAGTGAATTTGTACTAGAATATTTTTTAAACAAGCAATACTTAACTATAAAAAAGATGGCTGAAACAATCCCAGATATAATTCATAGAGTTATACCTTATTATAAAGAACAAGGAAAACCTGACACTTCCCACACAATTGTCTACGACTCTTCAACAGAAACTCTTGAGCCGATTTATTTTTATGTTCTTGATTTAATGGAAGAATTTGGAATAAAGCCAGAAAAATTAATTGATAATTTTGCATCTTCTCCAGGTTCAGGACATTTTGGAGAACTCGGGCAAAGAGCAACAGTAATGCAACAGCAAGGAACAAAAATTTTGGGGGATATTAATACTGTTCTTAGAAGTGTATTAAATATAATTTATGATTTAAAAGAGTTTAAAATTAGAT
>JAUVHP010000037.1 GCA_030593225.1 archaeon | reverse complement strand
CACCCACCACCCAAGAGATATATTTTATTTGTTATTACTTCTAAATAATAACATATCTCCTATAATTATTTTATTACCGAAAAGTATTTAAAGGGGTTTTGGCTCATAGGAATATAAAAAATCGGGTGGTTTTTTTGTCGGTTTAACTCAAGTTATAAAAAAACCGACTAATAATAAAAAAGATGGAAACAAAAAAAGAAAAGATAATAAAAGAAAAAGATAAAATGCTAAATCAAAAAAAAGATTTTATACATGTTATTGTAATCAGAGAAGATACATTTGACGAAAACGGAAAAATTATAATTCCTGCATCTGTGAATATTGATAAAAAAATTATTAAATCTATAAAAAACAATTATCCAAATATTACTCCAAAAATGTTAAATAAGAAATCTAAAATATTTAAAATGTTTTTAAGGATAAATTCAGACGACGAATTTAAAAAAATTGGATATGGTGAATTTTTACAAAATGCTTAACAAAACTCATATTAATTCTTTGGATTATCCGAAGAATTTAAAACATAAATTAAATAAGGAGAAAACTAAGATGAAAGGAAAAGATTTAATTTCTGGAATGGCTGAAGAAATATCTGAAAGCGATTTTGGAAAATCTAAAGGTTGGGCTAAGAATTGGGATAAAAAAGGCATCATGGCTTTTTGTTCTGATGCATTAAAATCTCACAAAGGTAAAATAATTCGTGTTAATACAGAAAAGTTTTACAATATGTTTAGATTAGATGGGGGAAACAATGTTGTTAAATATCCGTGTTACAACTCTGTTCTTCAATGTATAAAAGCATTTAAAGAAATTGGTGCAGAAGGTATAGTTGTTAAAACTCAGGGTAATGTGAAAAACGACAAAGCAGGTTCAATTTTGATGGATTTAAGAAATTAATTGAGTGTTAATTTCGGAATTATTTTTATTTGAATTTTTATAGTTAGAACTCAAAAAAGGAGAGTATCCATTAAGATTTAGTGGATGCTCTGTGGAACTGGAAAAGGGTGGTATCCTTAGATTAGTGGATACTATGCAAACTTGGTAAATCTCTAAGATACTTAGAGATAGTAGAAATTAAAAACGAGGTGAGATTATGAGAAATTATAATATAAGGAATGTTGGAGCCGATAGGTATCCGACTGTATCCGATAGGACAGACTTTGAGATGTCTCTATCAAGAACGCACCCGATAGGTAAATACTACAAATGAAAGTATTGAGAAGGGGGGTGTGACTGTGGAACCGATAGGAATGCTGGAATTTGAAGAAGTTAGTGAGATTGAGGAACCTAACTATGAGGAAACTATTGATTTAGTTAGAAGTGTAGTTGATAACGATGAAGAAACAAATCCTGATGATTTAAAACTTGCTGTTGATACATTAAGAAATAAATTTGGAATATCTTTAACAACTAAATATCTAAAGAATTTAATAAGTTCCGATAGGTACAGACATAGGACAGCAGTTGTTAATAAGTGTTTAAAGGATGCTGATATTAAAACAAAGATTATTAATAGGATATTTAAGAAATATAAATGTATTCCATATGAGAAAGATGTTGAAGTATATGGAAATAGTAAATGGAATAAACCAGTTATTAAAGAAAGAAAGACAGTATTTTTTGGGAAATTCTCTATAAAGAGAGATGGAGAAAATATGAAGAAATTAATTTCAGATGAAGAATATTCTGAGATTATTAATAGGACTAATAATAATAAAAGAATTATTATGGAAAATAATTCCAATGTTAGTTATTTTGATTATACACTTACTAAAAGACAAGAAAAAGCAATAAGTAAAAGAAGCAGAGGAAAGATAAGAGTAAGTTGTAGTAATTGTAAAAGGTTTATGTATTTTCACACTTGTCCGAACTTGGATACAGATAAGAGTGAAAAATTTGCTTCAGATATATATCAGATTAAGATTAATAATATACAAGAAGGAAATGAACTTTGTGGAATATGTTCTCCTAAAAAAGAAATCTCTAATGATAAATGGAATACAGAACTTATTAATGAATTCTTAAATGAATTAAAAGAAAGTAAGAAGTGTATTAAGATATCTATTGAAAACCTTTGTAATGCATTTAGATATGACAAAAAGAAAGTATCTACTGGATACATTAGAAACATATTAATTGAGAGCTCAGAGGATGTTGCTGTTGAGATTGATGGAAACTTCATTAAAATTGGATACCTTACTAATTAAGAAAACCCAAATTTTTTGCTTACTTATATATATTTTTTAATTTTTTAAAAAAAGCATGCAAAGATAAAGGGCAGAGAATAAATAAAACCCACTCAGAACCCCTTAAAACACAAAATAGACCTATATTTGAAAGGGTTTATTAATAAATTATAATCATTCGGTTTAACCGATAAAAAATTAAAAAGAAAGGAGATTAAAAATGTATAAAATTTTAAAAGAATTAAAAAGAACAACTGAAAATAATTTGAAGAAATATAGTATAAAAGGAATAGATAAAATCCCTAATACAAATGGATATAAATGTAAACAGATGTCTAAAAGAGATTTATTTATGATAGAATTAGGAAGAATACAAATTATAAATTATTGTTTAATAGATATAGAATAAAAGTTAGAAGAACTAAAAAAACTTATTAAATCATAGTCACAATAAGGGTTGGAGTGAATAACAGGATATCCAAAAGGTTATTCTTAATGCTTATGTGCCGAGACCCTTTTTATAATAATGGAATTACAAGAAATGGAAGAACAAATACAAAGAGGGGAACCTTTGAGCAGTGAAGATTTAAACTTTATGTTTAACTATAGGGCGAATAATAGCACTGTTACACTCAGGAATTATATTTACAAAATTTAAAATGAAAAAAATAACACTAAAAAAAGATTTAACAGATATCAAGATATCTGATAAAAAGAAAATTGTAGCAAATATAATACTTAAATGGAGGAGACAAATTTCTAAACAAAGAGAATTATTTAGAGATGAATTTTTATCTGAAAAACATGATAAATATTTTGAGGCATTAAAAGATATTATCGGAGATTTTAAAGAACTAAAAAAAATTAATATATCGGATTTTATATATGAAATTGTTGTATTAGGGCAGAAATCAAAATATAAGGTTTGTAGAGAAATTTATGAAATGAGTAAATTAAATTAATAAACTTTGACTTAGTCAAACAATAATTAAATGGAGAAAAAATAAAATGAAAACAAAAAATGAAATTGTAGAAGTTATTCCTCACTTGAAAGATATTCTTAGAGAATGTTCTAATGGTGGAGATTTGCAACAAATAGAACATGATGTTTTTGAGATTGCAACACATTTAGGGATTGAAACAGAAGAACTTTCAAACTAAAGATGAATAGGATAAAAATAATCGAAGAAAAGGGTAAAATAATTGCTATACTAAAAAGAGACAAATATAATCCAGAGAGAAAAAAAGACAAATTAAATGAAAATGGGGGTAAATAAAATTAAAAATGGAAACAGAAGAGGTTAGATTTGAAATTGACAAACAAGGAAATCTTATTATTTATGTAAGAGATTTATTAAAAAAGGATAGTGAGGAAATTAGATTTGCTATATTAAAAGAACATTTAGATAAATTGAAAGAGGTAATTAAATCAGAAGAACTTTCAAATTAACTAAGATGGTTAAAAGAAATTATTGGAGTGAAGATGATATCTATAAACTTATGGAGATGAAGAATACAGGATTTTCTTATGAAAAAATATCGAAAGAACTAAACAGAACGATATCTGCGTGCCAGACGCAAGTCCATAATTGTAAATATAAAGTGGATGAAATTAGTTCAAAAATGTTCAAAGAAGCCGTAGAAACAATGTCAGAAGGACAAAAATTAAAAATGTTATTATCTAATAAGCCAGTGAATTCATTATATCAAAAATGAAAAACAAAAAAGCAGAAAAGATACAATTCCTAAGATTATATAAAAAATATCTAAAAGAAATTAGGAATAATTCAGAAGACAAACTAAAGAAAATCTATACAAACGATTTCATTAAAGCAGGGATTATAGTAGAAAAACCTGATAAATTCATTAATCATCATACAATCAAAGGAGCAGAGAGAATACTTAATGTTCTAAACCAAAATGAAAATTTGAAAGATAAACTAATTAAAAACTTTGAGATAGTATTCTGTGATTACATTAAAAAATATAAAATAAAATGAATATTATAAAAGAACAACATAATGAGAGAAACCCTTTAATTATTAAAGATTGGTCGTATGGCTTCAAGAAATGTATTATGAAAATGTGGATTGAAAGTGTTAAGGGTCGGGGTGATAGAGTTTATATGCAAACACAAAATCCTAAAACTCTTATATGGAATAAACCAAAAGTGGGGACTTATTCAACTTTAGTGGTATTATATAAAGACGAAAAGGGACACACTCATAATTTAAATTTATCTCCTTATATGGATAAAGAGAGTTTGAACGATTTTATTATTAAGGTTGGAAATTATCCTTTTAATGAATTGCAGACAGAAATATTAAACTATTGTAAAAAGAGGTTTTTAAAATGAAAAACGAAAAGATGGATAAATTTAGGAAATTAAAAAAAGGTCTGGTAATATATTATTTTGACGAATATGGCGATTTTGGAAATTTAACAATAAGTAAAACAACTATTAAGAACTTTGATAAGAATTATATAAATTTCTGTGAATGTAATAATTGTAATAAAAGAATTGGAACAAATGAGGAATACCAAAAATATGACAATGCCTTAAAGATTGAAGAAGTTTTTTTTAGTCGTGAAGAAATACAAGAGGAATTAATTAAAAAAGTTCATCTCATATTAAGTCAAAAAATTAAGTCAAAAATTAAGGAGATAAAATGGAACAAGAAAAAGCAGAAAGTGTAATTGAAGATTTCTTTAAGAAAAGATTTCCTAATAAGGATATTAAAACTGAAAAGAAAAGTGGATATTTTGACAAGTGGGTAAAAAAGTTCAAGTCTGGAGATCCAGAATCATTTATGGATAAGGAAAGTTTAAAAGTTTGGAAAGGAATGGACAAGTCCGATAGGATAAAAATGGAAATAACAAATGAAATGCTAAAAGGCGAAGGGTCTAAAGTCCTTGTATCTGGAACAATTACTGATGAAGAAATTAATTATTACGGATGGGGTGATATAAAGAAACCTCTTAAATTTGTAGCAGTAAAAGGATTTATTGATGATTGGTGCATTTATATTGAAAGTATGAATGAATATCAATCTTATGATGAAGTTAGAGATGTCGGTAATAAAATAAGCAAAGACTCTGCTAAGATACTTGTTGATTGCAATGGAGAAGTTTTAAATAGGTATAGATTGTAAATGGGAGGATATATATATGCAGATATTGTGGGAAAAAAACCGTGAACTTCGATTGTGATTGTCAGACCGATAGGAAAGTATGGGATAAAAGTCTTAGAATTATGGAAAAACAAAGAAAAAAACAGCAAATTATAAAATGAAATGTAAATCAATTACTATTGGCGAACTTAAACAAGGCAATAAAAGGATGTGTCTTAATCCTTTAAGGGTTTTTGGTAGATGTGATGAATGTCCAGTTATGCAACAATACTTTAAAGGTCAATCAAAAAATCCCTGTGAAAGTGCAGTTATAAATAAAGAAAGACAAATTAAGCAAGAAAAGATTAAGAAAATTAAAATGAAAATTAAAGAACTTGAAAAAGAATTAGGAGAAATAGAATGAAAACATTAGATAAAATAATAAATGGGATTGTTACTTGTGCAACAATCGGAATATTAACATTTTCAAATATCTCTTGTAAAGATATACGCAGAACAAATTATATGGAAAGAGATGGACATTATCCGGGGATTGTAATTTTTGCTTATGAAACAGAAGAAAATAAATTACAAAATTCTGAAATGTTAGAAAGATTTGAGGAATTAACAATCGGTGCTAAAAGACTTGGTTATGAAGAACTAAATAATTATAATTTATCTATTGAAGATTGGTATAAAAAAGAAGCACAAAAATATAATCAAAGCATAGATATTCCACTTTCTTTATATTCACAACAAATAAAAGTCCCTCAAGAATATATTACAGATGATAAGAATTCTATTGATTTAGAAAGATTTGTGAAATATTTATCAAAGAACTATCCAGAAACAAATGATTATGATTTTGTATCAATTTTATATAGAGATTCAAATTCTGAAAGAGATAAATTTAGAGGGATTGCAAGACAAGATTTAAGTGCTTTTTTTGTTAGGAATCCTTATCCGATAGATTTATTTTATATAAAATCTATTTCAAAAATTATGAATAAAGCATATGCACATGAGTTTGCACACCTACTTGGGGCGATAGACAAATATGGGGATTTTGATAAAGATGACATATATGATTACAATGATATTATGAAAAGTACTAACACTAAAACAATATTCTATCAGGGGCAGTTCCTTTCAGGAAACCTCCTTGAAAAAGAAATAATTGTCTCAGAACCGACAGCTGAAGAAATCGGGTGGAAAAAGAAAGATTAAGAAAATTAAAATGAAAATTAAAGAACTTGAAGGAGAGTTAGGAGAAATAGAATGAATTGTCCAGAATGTGGTAATTTCATGGAATTAACAAATACAGATAGTAGGCAAGAAGGGGTTAAAGAAATGTATTATTGTGATAATTGCAAAAATGATTTTTGTAGAAAGATAGAATTTAAAACTCAAAGTGAACTTGTAGAAAGCGACAGTATGGAGTTGGTAAAATGAGAGACTGCCCAAAATGTAATAAACACACATTAGATGTAACAGGGAAAGAAGTTAGATTTGAAGGTAATTTCTTATTTAGATGTTGGACTTGTGGATTTGAATGTGATTTAATGGAAGCAGAAAAGAATATGTATCTTAGTGGAGCAATAGTCGCCCCAATAAAAAAAGAAATAGTAAAGATACATATAAACCAATTAAGAAATTTATTAAAAGATTTTTATAGAAATATTAAAAATATATCTCCACCATTTATGGAAGAAGAATATGAAGAGTTTGGAGAAAATTATGAGATATTTTTAGAAAAATTGAGGAAATTAAAATGAAACAAGAAGAAATAAAAAAATTTAGTGAAAAATTAAGAGAACTTAAAGTAGCAGAATTGTTACAAGACGGTATGAAAGATAATTTATCTGAACTAAAACATATTATCCAAGATTTGATTATGGTCATGAATCCTCGTTATAAACCTGTAATATTAAAATGAGGTGTGTTGAATGTGAAAAAGAGTTTGGAGAAAATTATGAGATATTTTTAGAAAAATTGAGGAAATTAAAATGAAAACAAAACTATTAGATTTAGAAAGAGGATTAATTTTAAGAATACAAAAAACAGAGATAGATAATTTTATTTATCTTGACTTCTTCACTAAAGAAGGGCTTAAAACTATTAAGATGAAAAAAGAAAGTTTAAAAGAAATACTAAAATTAAATAAGAATGTAGGTTTTAATTAAAATGATAGAAGAAGATAAAAGCCATGTAGGTATGGAGAATTGCTTTTTTTGTGGAAAAGAAAAAGGTATTATGTTAGATAAAAGATTACAAAATACCTTACCAAGAAATGCAGTTTATAATAAAGAACCTTGCGATACATGTAAAAATGTTATGGAATTAGGAGTTTTATTTATAGCAGTAAGAGACGGAGAGAGTGGAGATAATCCTTATAGAACAGGACAAATTGTTGGTGTTAAAGAAGAAGCTGTTAGTGGTTTTATTAATGATAAAAAATTATTAGCAGATATTCTAAAAAAGAGGATTTGTTTTGTTGAAGAGACAGTGTTAAAACATATTGGATTATTGAAAAAAGATGGTAGTTTAAAATATAAAAAGGATGCTGAAGAATTAAATAAAAAAGTAAGTATTGCTAATAAATTAAAATGAAAAATAAATGTTCTATTATTTCGTGGTTTATTTGTTTTATTGGAGTCATAATGACTATTATAGGTGCTATACAGGAACATATTGGACACGATGATTATAAATTAATGTTGGGTATAGGACTATTCCTATTTATAGTAGGATTTATATTTACACTCACATTTCTACAGATAAATAATTAAAATGACAGAACATTTACAAAGAAAAGATTTAGAGAAAAAAACTAAAGAGGAATTAATTGATATGTTAATAGAATTAAATAGTGATGTTTGTTTAAATGAAGAGTGTGGCAAATTTGATAACAGAGATTAAAGAAAATTTAAAATGAAATCAGATAAAATATATTTAAAAATATTCACCAATAAAACAGAATTTGTTTTATTTATAATAATCCTAATATTAGGAAGTATTGGTGCTTATAGGATGTTTTTTTAAAATGAAAAAAGTGAATAAAGAAAAAATAGAAGAAACAGATAAAGAAACTAGTGAAAGAGATAATCAATCACCAAAAAATGCTTGGTTTGATAAAAGAATCCAATGCGATGAACATAATTTTTAAAATGAAACAGAAATACAGAAAAATTATAATAAATCAGAGAAATATTTTTGAATTAACAGGTTTAAGTAATAAAGATATTCTTAAAAGTGAAACTACTAATGATGGTTTATTTTTATTGCGTTACTTCGGGAGCACTGTAATTGAAAGGGATTTTATAGACAACTATGATTTAAGTGATTTATTTAATTTATATGATGATGAAATTATAATTGCTTCTGAATACAAGGCATATAATACTAATATTTTATTGATAAAAACTAATGACGATAATATAAACAAAATAAAAGAAAGATTAAATAAATGTTATAAAAGAATTAGTTTTTTCAAAAGATTATTTACACGAAAACCAACTCACTTACTTATAGATTATCGTTGGTTAAAAGAGTTGAAAAAATGAAATTAGAAATAAACGAAAACGAGAAAAAAACATTAATTTGTCTTATTGAGAATGAGATAAGTAGTAATACAGATTATATAAGATTTATAAGAGATGATGAAAAAGAACATTACGAATTACATAATAAAGAACTTAAAGAAATATTGGAGAAATTAAAATAACGGCTAAACGCTAACGGCTAAATTGGGAAAATATCCTTTTTTTGCTTATTTATATATGCCCTTGATTTTTTTGTATCTGGAAATAAAAATGATAAATGAAATTGAAAGAATAAATAAAAGATTTGAAAATCACGATTTATTTAATATAAGAGATGATATTTTGGCTATTGAAATGAGGAATTTATTAAAAGTTTATAGAAATAAAGAACAAAGAGAAAAAATATTAGATAAATTAGATGAAAACAAACTAACATTTTTTTGTAATGAATGTGGAAAAGAATATTTCCAAGAAGAAGAACCAATGAAATGTGAATGCGGAATGGATAATTTCGGCATTATGGATTAAATAAAATGAAAGTAAAAGAATTAATTAAATCGTTAAATAATTTTAATCCAAAAGCAAATATAAAAGTAAGATTGAAAGAAGAAGAAGAAGATTTTGGAAGATATTCAACAGAAATATTTGAATTAGATATAAGTTGTATTGTTGTTGATGGTGAAATATTCTTGGAGGTTTTAAAATGAAAGTAAAAGAATTAATAGAAAACTTAAAAACATTTGACCAAGAAGCAGAAGTAACTGTAAGTAGTGATGAGGAATTAAATGTTCTATTTTCTGGATTTGAAGTAGCAGAACTTACTGGTTATGATAAGAAAAAAATTGTTATTTTTGGTTTAAGTGGACAGGAGTTAGATTATTAAAATGGAAAAACATACAAGGAATTAGTATTATTTTATCTTATATTTGTATGGGCATGGACAATGGCAAGTTACTATATTGGATATATTGCTGACTTCTCAACAAAATCTTTTAATGCTTTTCTGTTCGGAGGGATATTAACAGCAACAATTATGACATTATTTTTATTATTCAAGGAGTATATAGATGGCTAAAGGGCTTATAGATGAAGATGAAAAGTGTAAGTTAGAAGAAATTATACAAGATTATTATTTCGTTTTATCTGAAAAACAAATAAAAAAGTTAGAAAGATTTAAGGAAAGAGTAGATAAAGCATTAGAAGAAAAGGATTCTGCTAAACTGAAAAGATTAGTAAGAGAAAGAGACAAAATCACATCAGAAGAAAGTGAAGAAGATAAGAATTTAAAAAAATGCTTTTCTTTTATTATAAATAGAAATCCTTTATACATAAAATTAAATATGAAAGAAATAAGAGAATTATTTGGATAAAATGAAATCAAAAGATTATATGATAATAACAATTTTAATTTGTTCCCTTACTACTATTGTTATTTTTTTTGGATTATTTTTGTCAATAAAAATTGTAGAATTACTAAAATGAAAACATTTAAAGAACAAGTAGAGGAATTGATTGAAAAATATAAATCTTATCAAAATTCTAAATCTGGGGAATATCTT
>JAUVHP010000007.1 GCA_030593225.1 archaeon | reverse complement strand
CGAGTATAAAGATTCGCATTCAAAAATTCAGCGAATCTGCAATAAATTAATTTTGCAAACAAACTATTTAAGAATTTGCAAAATTAATCCCAACGGGCGACACTTTTATGTAAGGAGTATCAAAAATTTCAGGAAGAAATTTTTGTATAAATTAATTTTGCAAACAAACTATTTAAGAATTTGCAAAATTAATCCCGAAGGGCGAGCGTTTCAATGCTTGCGAGTATAAAGATTCGCATTCAAAAATTCAGCGAATCTGCAATAAATTAATTTTGCAAACAAACTATTTAAGAATTTGCAAAATTAATCCCGAAGGGCGAGTATTTTAATAGTTACGAGTATAAAGATTTTTGAAAAAAATCTGCAATAAATTAATTTTACAAAACAAACTATTTAAGAATTTTGTAAAATTAATCCCGAAGGGCGAGTATTTTAATAGTTACGAGTATAAAGATTTTTAAAAAAAATCTGCAATATTTTATTCAAGAAAAAGGATTTTAAAAATTTAGTCTATTACAATTATTTGATTTCTAAATCTACTGTGACTGTAGGCAAATATGCTTGACCGCTTTCTTTAACATTAATTCCATATCTAATACTACAAAGTGAGGCCTCTTCTGGAATTTTAAATTCAACTAAAATAGGTGGGTCTAATGCACTTCCAGAAGGAATTTGTACTGTCCCTTTGCCTCCAAGATTAATCAAACTTTTGGCTTGGGTATCAGACATTTTACAATTAGGGTCTTTTTCAACAAAATCTACTACATAAGAAAAACTTCCATCTGTTTGTTTATTATTTCTTATTGAAAAACCAAATCCTCCAGAGTCGCCTTTTTTAATAGATATTTTTTGTGTTGGGGGATAAATAACAATCTTTTTTGTATTATCTTCTGAGAATAATTTACTTATTTCTGCTTTCACAGCTTCATCTATGCTTCCAATATTGTCAGTAGCCCCTGTAAAAATAGTCCTCACTAAAACAAGACCTAAAATTAAAACAGTCATTAAAAGAACAATTGTAACAATAGTTCCAACACTCATCTCCATAGCTGCTTTACGATTTTTCATCTTAAAAAATACCATTTGATTGTAACATTATTACTTGTATACTTACATAAAAGATAATCATTATAACACTTAATATAATTCCAATAATGCTAAATTTTTTTGTTTTTTTCTGAAGAGAATAATTTGATTTTCTGCTATAATTGAATCCTAAAACTCCTGAGACAAGTGAAGCAATTGGATTAAAGAATGCTAAAAGAATACTTAAAATTCCCAGAGAATAATAAATTCTATCTTCAAAAAAATCTTTATTTTTTAATTCCTCTTTTGTCATATTAAATTTAAATTAAAGTTATTTATAAAAGTTTCTTAGGTTTTGTAAAAAAACGCCTCGGGCAGGAATTGAACCTGCCCACCCCGAAGGGTCCAGATTAGCAATCTGGTGCAATAACCACTATGCGACCGAGGCATTTATGAATTTTTGAAATTAATAAAGTTTAAAAGTATATCTTTTTAAGAATTACTATAGCGAGATGGAGCAGTCTGGAGTGCTCGTCGGGCCCATAACCCGGAGGTCGTGTGGTTCAAATCCCACTCTCGCTATTTTCCACACGACCGGAGAGGAGGTCGCGAAGTTATTGGAAAGTGAACAAACTTAATTTATTAATAACAGCTTTTCAATGGCTGAGTTGTGGTTCAAATCCCACCCTCGCTATTATTCGGGATTTGAACTCAAATCCTGAGCAACTCTGAAAGTTCAAATAAACGAGCAAATGTCAGCGAGTTTAAAGAAGCTTTCACGGGTTGGGAATAATCTCCGCTATTATCTAATTATTTTTAAGGCAATTATTCCTATTAAATAAATCCCATAAATGATTAATGTTGTAATTGTCAATTTCTTAATCTTTTTTGACAAAGGTTTTTTGATGAAATTGTCAATTTTCCCATAACCAAATTTGCCAATTATTGCAACAAGAATTGCCCATCTTATTGTTATAGGCAAGGATATTAAGCCTTTAAAATTTAAAATGTGATGAGAATAATCCCATGGCATAACTCCCAAAGTCTTTAACGCAATTAATCCTGTTGTTAATTCTGCTATATTGATTAATAGGGTTCCGATTATAATTTTTAATATCCAATTATTTTGCATAAAATTATTTTTATCTAATTTTTGAAATGTGAAATAAATAAACATAATTGCTATACCATAAGGAAAGGCAAAAATTAGTGTATAAACCGATGTTGGGAAATGCTCTATATAATTAAGAGTTCCTTTTCCCAAAATTAAAAAGAATTCATAGAGTCTCCCAATTGCACTGGCAACTAAAAAGACAAAAATATACTTAATTATTAAATCAACTTTGTTTTCATTCCTCTTTTCCATACAATTCAAAATAATTTCTAGATTATAAATATCTTCCTAACACAAATCTTTATATACAAATTTTTTTTCCAATTAAGATGTTACAATTAGGAATTGATGATGCAGGAAGAGGACCAGTAGTTGGACCAATGATTTTAGCAGGTTGCCTCATTGACGATGAAACAGCTAAAGAATTCAAAAAATTAGGAATTACAGATAGTAAAAATTTAACTCAAAAAAGAAGAGAAATCCTTGCAGAAAAAATTAGAGAAAAAGCCGAAACATTTGAAATAATTATTGTCTCTGCTCCAGAAATTGACCAAAAAAATTATGACGGAATAAAATTAAACGAAGTTGAAGCAATCGCTTGTGCAAGTATAATAAATAAAATAAATAAAGGTTTCACAAAAGTAAAAGTTATAGTTGATTGCCCTTCTGTGAGTATAATTAAATGGACAGATTTTCTAAAAACAAAAATAAAAAACTTATCAAACTTAGAAGTTTCTTGCGAACATAAAGCAGATAAAAACCACATCTCTGTCTCTGCGGCCTCAATTCTGGCAAAATGCATTCGTGAAAAAGAAATGACAAAAATAAAAAAAATTTACGGAGACGAAATTGGTTCTGGCTATTGTTCTGACCCTGCAACACAAAGATTCTTAGAAAAATATGCAATAAAACATAAAGACAAAGGAATCTTTAGAAAAACTTGGATAACTTGGCAAAAAGCTCACGAAAAAATAGGGCAGAGAACCTTAGTATAATCTGAAATTTTTTTCATATAAATTTTATTCCCCCAATCTTTAAAAATATAAGTCCTTTTTTCAATACATGGTTTACATAAAAAAATTAGTAATGCAAGGATTCAAAAGTTTTGCAAAAAAAACAGAACTCCCTTTCACACCTGGAATTAATGTAATTCTTGGACCAAATGGTTCTGGAAAATCTAATGTTTCCGACGCTCTTTGTTTTGTTCTAGGACGGCTTTCAATAAAATCAATGCGTGCAGCAAAAGCAAAAAACCTAATCTTCCTTGGAACAAAAGCAGCAAACCCGTCTAAAGAGGCAATAGTAGAACTTGTATTTGATAATTCAGACAATGTTTTTTCAATAGATAAAAAAGATATTTCAATAAAAAGAATTGTAAGAAGAAATGGGCAGAGCATCTATAAAATTAACAATGAGACAAAAACTCGTCAAGAAGTTTTAGCACTTTTAGCACAAGCAGGAATTGACCCAAACGGATTTAATATAATTCTTCAAGGAGAAATACAAAATTTTGTAAAAATGCAAACAGAAGAACGAAGAAAAATAATAGAAGAAGTTTCAGGGATTTCAATTTACGAATCAAGAAAAGATAAATCATTAAAAGAATTAGATAAAACTGAAAATAGATTAAAAGAGGTCTTGGCAATTTTAAGAGAAAGAACTTCTTACTTGAACAACTTAGAAAAAGAAAGACAACAGGCATTAAGATTTAAAAAATTAGAAGCTGACTCTAAAATTTTCAAGGCAAGTATAATTTATTATGATTTAACAAAAAAGAAAAAAGAAACAGAAAATATAAATTTAGAAATTCAGAAAAAAAATAAAGAAATAGAAAAAATAAAGAAATTAACTTTCACAATTAAATCAGAGATTTCTAGTTTTGAAAATAAAATAAATTCAATTAATACAACAATGCAAAAATCCACAGGACTTGAACAAGAAAAATTAAATCAAGAAATAGCAAATCTTCGTGCAGATTTGGCAGGGCTTTCTGTAAAGTTGGAAAATTCAGAAAAAAAATTAAATGCTTTAGCAAAACAAAAACAAGAACTGCACGAGTTAATAAGAAATAATGAATTATCAATTAGAGAACTTCAAAAAGAATCTCCCACAATTTCAAAAAAAGAAAAAGAATTAGAAATAAAGAAAAAAGAATTAGAAAAATTAGAAGAGCAAAGAAAAAAATTCTATATGACAAAATCAGAATTAAAATCAATAAAAGAAAGATTTGAAGACAAAAAATCTTATCTTCAAAATTACAAAAATGAATCAGAATTTTTAATTAAACAAATAGAATCATTATTCAAAGAATTATTTGATAGAAACACCACTGAAGAGAAATTAGAAGAATTAAAAATATTTGTAGCAGAAAAAAAAGAGTTTTTAACTACTTTGGAAAAAAAAGAACTTGAATTAGAAAAACTGACTCACACAAATGAGTATGAAATTGACAAGCAAAAAAAACTAATAGAAAATATTTCTAAAATGGATATTTGTCCTTTGTGCAAAAGCAATATTACTGAGGAGCATATTAATTCAATAAAACACGAAACAAGTCCAAAAATAGATTCTTTAGAAAAAGAAATTAATTATTCTGATAAATCTTTAACAGAAATTTACCAGAAAAGAGATATTTTAAAACAGCAAATAGAACAAATTTCTGTTGAAATCTCAAAAAGAGAATCTGATTTAATAAAATTATCAAACATTAATGAAAAAAAAGAGCAAATAAAATCCTTAAGAGAAAAAATAGAAAAAACAAAAATAGAATTTAATGAATTATTAAAAAGAAAGAAATTTTTAGAAAATAATTTTGAAGAAAATTCAAATATAGAACATAAATATGAAACTTTAAAAATAGAAATTCAGGAAATTTCTGTGAGAAGCGAGGAGAATGTTAATTCAGAAATTTTATTTAAACAACGAGAATTTGAACGAGCAAAAATTTCTTTAAAACAATTAATTAGAGATGAAGAAGATTTTTCAGAAGAAATAATTTCTCTTAAAAAAATATTAAAAGAAAAAGAATCTTTACTAGGAAAAAAGAAAAAGCAAGATGAAGAATTAAATCAAAAGTTTCAAAAATTAATTCAAGAAAGAGATAATGTGCAAAAGAAAATCAGAGAAAGTGAATCAATATTTGCAACAAAGCAAAACGAAATTTATAATCTTGACCAAAAAATAAATAATTTTAAAATTGACAAAGCAAGATTTGATGCAGAAGTAGAAAATTTAGAAATAGAAATTTTGGAGTTTCCAAATATAGAAATAATAAAAACAAATAAAGAATCTTTAATGCATCGACTAAATAAAGTTCAGGAAATTCTTTCAAACATCGGCTCAGTAAATCTTCGTTCATTAGAAGTTTATGACACAATAAAAAAAGAATATGATTTAATCAAAGAAAAAGTTGATTTAATTTCAAAAGAAAAAGAGAGCATTTTAAGAATAATTCACCAAATAGATATACAAAAGAAAAAAGTTTTTATTAAAACTCTTGAAGAATTAAATGAAATCTTTTCAAGAAATTTTGCACAGATTTCAACAAAAGGCCAGGTTTCATTAGAACTAGAAAATAAAAAAAATCCTTTTGAAGAAGGAGTTAATATTGTTGTAAAAACAGGACATGGGAAATATTTTGATGTCACTTCTCTTTCAGGAGGAGAACAAACAATGGTCGCACTTTCTTTAATCTTCGCAATACAAGAACTCAAACCTTATTGTTTTTATATTTTAGATGAAATAGACGCAGCACTTGACAAACGAAACTCAGAACGACTTGGAAATCTTTTAAGAAAATACATGCAAAAAGGACAGTATCTTGTAATAACTCACAATGATGAAATAATCACAAACGCAACAAACCTTTACGGAGTTTCAATGCACGAGGGTGTTAGTAAAGTTATTAGTATGAAGATTTAGTTCTCACTAGGTTATAAAAAATAAAATAATAAAAAAAATAAAAAAAAGAAATTGGGTTTAGTAATAGCTTTCGCCGAAATCTTCTGATTTCTCAGGTTTCTTTCCTATTAATACGATTAAAACGATTAATAATACTACGAATACAATTGCTAAAATAACTGTTAAAACAACAACTGGGTTTGACATTGAAACATCATTCTCAGTAGTAGAACTAAAAGTAAAAGCATCTACAACTTCACCATTCATAGTTAATACACTAACAGTGTACTCATCTGTTGAAGGGCTAACTGAGATTGTCTTACTTGTTCCAGCAGAAACAGTAACATAGCTTTGGCTCTCTGGGAAAACCACATTGTAAACTTTCAACTTGTTAGTTGGGTTCACAATCAATAAGCTTTCACCATTTCTTATTACTTCTTCTGAAAAATCGTTGTTAACAACAATTTGCTTAGCAAAGTTAGCAGTCATATCATCGTTTGATGTAGTTACTTCAAGAGTATAAACTCCAGCTTCAGCACCATAAGGCACAGAAAGGTAAAGTCTTCCACTTGCAGTATTTTCATCATCATCGTTGCTTTCTACAACTAATGTTGACTCATTATCTACATACACAAAGTCGTAGTCGTTTTCTAAAGCTACTAAGTCACCGAAATATGATGTTTTTGAAACACCTAATTCAGGGATGCTTACAGTTACATACAAATCATCTAAATCATTGTAACCTGTGTTTTTCAAAACAACATCAACTGGTAATTTTGCACCAGCTTCAACTGTTGAACTAAAAGATACAGATTTGATTTCAGTATTGTATGAAGGTCTTTGAACATTCAATTTGATGTCAGTTATTTCGTCTTTCAAATCTCCGTTCCAAATCTTTAAGTCAAGAGTCAAGTCTTCGCTTAAATCATCTTTAAGTTCTGAAGGGATAGTTAAAGTCAATAATTTACTATATCTATTTCCGCTTTCAACGTCAAAAGATGCAGTTCTTTCATCAACATCTACTTTATCGCCTTCAATAGAAGCTTTTACTCTTACATTAGAAGCATTTGCGATTGAATCGAAATACAATCTAACTGTTATTGTGTCTCCAGCAATAACACTTACATCCATTCCTGTACTTACATCTACACCATTAACTTTCACAAGAGGGCTTGCGCCAACAATTTGATCAGTTGGAGTGAAAGTATAAGCACTTACGCTAGCAACTAAAGCAAACATACTAACAATTGCAAGGAAAAAAACCATTAGGTTTTTTGTTTTCATCTTCATTTTTAATGTTTAATTACACAGAAAAACATTGTTTTTCCGTTGTTTAATTTATACAGAATTTGTTTATAAACTTTATGGTGACGACAAAATTCGTTAATTTTAGAGAAGTAAAAAAGTCACAGATTGTTAGTAACAAGTTGTGAAAAAATTAATAATATTTAAAAATTAAAGATTTTCTAATCTTTGTTTTAGTGCTATGCTTTTTTTTGCAAGAGAAATATCTCCTCTGAAATGAGTTTCCTTACTATCTTTAATTCCTTTAGATTGATATAAATATTTGGGTTTAATTAATGAATCTGGTGTCCCTAAAAACCCCTCAACATATAATTTAATTTTACTTTCACTTTGTTTTATATTTTCCATAATGTCTTCCCCAGGTTCATATGCGATAAGTGCTATTTTTTGCACTAATTGTTCAAAATAAGGTGAAAGCCTATGCAGTTTTTCATAATCATTTGCAGACTCTTTAAATAACTCATTATCTGCCACTCTTGTTCCATCAATAATAATTCTATCAATTGTTTCTCTCATAAAATTATCATAATCTATTGAATTTATTTCTTCTTTTGCTTTATCAAACTTAGACAATCTAGTGGTCTTTTCTTCTAAATTATTTGATGTTTTTTTTATAGGAATATTTGAATACGATGTATATTCAGGGGTTTTTTCTTCTACTATAATATCATTTCCTAAGTAATGTATTTTTATATTTGGATTAGAAGTGTCAGGTAAATTATAATTTTCTTGAATATCTTTACATCCAGTTAAAACTAATGCTGAAATTAATCCTGTGCTTAAAATTTTCTTCAATTTTTCCATAAAATAATAAGTCAAAAATAATTTATAAACCTTTCTTTTTGTTACTATTGTATCATAGTTACATAAAATAGATTATTTAAAATCCAATTAAACAACTTTCCTCAACTCTTCACTTTTTTCACTAATATTCTTAATAACATAAGGTGTATTTAATAAAATAGGAATATATATAAATATATAATTATTTAATTTAATATGGGGGGGCGGTAGGGATATCGTTTGTCTTGCTCGACAAGATTAAACTTAACTACTCACTCTTACGAGGCGTCTCCATACTTTTTATTTTTTCTAATGTTAATAATTGACTTGCAAATTCTGGGTGTTTTCTCACTTTATTTGCATATTTATCTGCAATTGATTTATTTCCTTTTCCCCCAATCCACTTTATTTTGTATTTTTTTAAAATTGGAAACATTACATATAACTCTTTTGTTAAAATTGTAGGTTTGAAATCTTTGCATATATTTATTTTTATTATTTTATCAAAATATGATTCCAAACAACAATATATCATTATTGAATGTATTTTTACATAGATTGTTTTTAGAGGAAATTTATTATTATAATATTTAATTATTTTTTCTAATTCTTTTTTTGAAAGAAATACAGAATATTTTGTTTCTTTATCAGAAGAAACCATTCCCATAGCACATCCCTTATTTCTTTTTTTATTCCCAGTTTTATTCAATTGTGAAATTTGTAAACTAATATCTATATTTACAATCATCAAGAAAAAAACATTATTTATTTTATAATTATTTGCGTTATCTTTCTAAACAACTTTCTTCAACTCTTCACTTATCTCACCAATATTTTCAATAACATAAAGATGCAATTTTTCAATAATTATTTCTTGTAACTCTTCTTTTAACAATCCGTGACAATTAGAAATATCTGATTCAGGAGCTGTATCTTCTCCCAAAGGCAAATAACAAGTCATCATTTTGTTCTCAATTCTTTTTCTATCTAAATTTCCCTGTTTAACTTTCAAAACTTCAACTTCAATTTCACACGCTTTATTTACCTCTCCCAGAATTTTATATTTCCAAATTGTATCCTCAGCATCATTAATAAATTTAGTTTTACTGCATTCTCTTTGATGTGCATGAAAACAAGCAAGATTATCACAGCTATAAGAAAAATAAAAAGTAAAATAAATCGCAATAATTAAAATACTTATAACTGCAAAAAGTAAAATAAATCTTCCAATTTGCCCCTTTTTATTTTTCATTTGTAAATTTTACTCCGTTTATCAAAAACTCTTACAAGCAAAAGATTTCTATTTTTATCAACATCAATAATTGCTCTAAAATTTCCAATCCTCATTTTATATCCTTCTCCTTCAAGGTGTTCTAAATACCTAAAAGGTTCAAGAGCCACATCTTTAAATTTGTTTTTAATTCTCTCTAAAATATCTTTTGGCAACCCCCTTAAGAATTTAGCAGATTTATTAGAAAATTTTACCTCAAAATTCATAAATCACTAAGAGAAACATAATTATCTTCACTTTCTTCTCTCGCTTCAGTTAATACATTTTTTGCCCAATCACTTAATTCACCTTCAGACAAAAGAGCATTTTTTAAAATTTCAATATCTCTCTTAATTTGAGTAATATCTTCCACATTTATAGACATCATTTGTTTCATATTACATAAATTCAAACAAGATATTTAAACTTGCTGTTCTCGGCCTCCTTTTATTTTCCATAGAATAAATTATCTAAATATGTATTTAAATTTATTGAAAAAATTAAAAAGAAATTTAATTTATATCTTAGACACTAATACAAAAAAATCCCTAGCATTTCTAATTCCTTTTTTTCCTAATTTTTCCTTTCCCAATTTTGTTTAGATTTTTTGTCAAATCAAGACAAATGCGTCTGCTGTGTACTCGCGTACATAAGGACGGATTTAACAATGAGTTGGTGAAAAAGAAAACAAAATTAAAAACTCAACAACTTAAAACAGCCCCCTAATTTAAATCAATTCCAAAAGATTGTCTAACGTTAAACCAGCCCGATTTATTATATTTTTTAGTGTTCCTTTTGCTAATTCTTTATGAAGAGGAACAGGAATCATTATTTTCTTTTCTTCTTCTTTGACCAATATTGCGTGGCTCCCTTTAGTTCTTATATGAATAAATCCTATTTTAGAAAGAGTTTTAACTAAATCCTTCCCTGACAATATCGGAAGTTTTGACATTTTTTATTACCTCCATAAAAGAAAACATAGGAGGTTCTTTTTGCAGTTGTAATTCTTCATACGCATCAGGACATTCTTCTAAATAAAGTTCAATTGCTTCTCTAACCATTTCAATCGCCTCTTCAGTTGTTTTCCCTTGACTTGTAATTCCTAAATTCGTACACTGGACAACAAAAATGTCACTTCCATCACTTAACTTTTCTTTATTAATAACTAGATTCACAAAATATTTATCTTCCATAAGTCATAGAAAGAGTTAATTTATTTAAATCTACCTAATTACAAACTTAAACTTCTATAAATCCGAAAAATTAATTAAGTTTGAATTGAAAATTATTTCTACTCCAAAACCATAGTGGAGAATTCATATCAATTGGATTAATTTCAGTGTCTTTAAGAAGTTCACGCCATTTTTCAGAAATTTTTTCTTTTGATAAAAATTCAATCTCTTCCTTATTTACAACACCAAGAATTACAGAACATTTTGTTATATGTGTATCTGGAGCAATTTCAATAAATTCAGAATTTTTTAATTTCACCCCTCCGTACTCTTGTATAATAGATGACCAATAATTAAATATTTTTGGACCTGATAAATACGGAAATCCTTTTTTGAATTTTCCTTGAATAATTTCTTTTAATTTTAAAAAATCATAATCTGCATACTCTAATAATTTATTAATTGAACCCCAATTTTTATAAATTGTTTTAGAAATCTTTTGCCAAATAGCAATATGTTTATTCGGTTGCAAGGCAATTTTATATTTTAGCAATATTTCTCTTAATTTAGATTCTTCAATTTCAGCAGAATGTTTAATATCAAAAATATTTTTTATTTCAGAATCTTGATAAGTTTTTAAAACAGATTCCCATAATTTATAACTATCTCTTTGATAATTCAAACTCATAGGTAATGTAAAATAAACTAATCGCAATTCTTGTTCATCATCATTAAATCCTGGATTTGCATCTTCAGGCATTTTCATATAACCTAATTTACCTTGACGATATCCTTCCAATAATTGATTACACTTAGAAATAAATTCATCTTTATTTTTCATTAAACATTTATGTAAAAATATATTTAATAAAGTTATCTTCTAAAAACTCAACAACTTAATGTTTGTATCAGTAGTTGCAAAATTATTTGCAACAATTATTTTAACTCCCAGGTCTTGAGAATTCTGAATTATATTTTTTGTAGCAATTCCATCAATTATAATTACAAAAGGTTTTTCTGCATTTTTACTCAAAAATCCTGCAAGATTTTTAAATGGAACTGTTTGCATTTCTTTTAAAGATTCATCCAATAAAATCGCTTTTCCACTTCCTTTATTTGATTCTGAAATTTCTTTTAATTTTTTATTATCAATTTCAATATTTTTTTCTTTTGGTTTATTTCCATTAAAAGAAGAAGAATTAGAAAGACTTCGGTTCTTCCTAAAATATTCTTCCACAGAAATTTTTTTTCTTAAATTCATTAAAACTTCTTTTCCTGTTAATTCTTCAACCTCTTTTCCATCAGGTGCAATTACAATATGGTTGATATCTGCATTGTCTGTAACATTCTGAATAATTAATTTTCCTCCTCTGTCACCATCAACAAAAAGAGTAATATCTTTCTCTTTTCCTAATTCTTTGATTGCAGACGGAAGTTTTGTTCCGTTCATAGCAATAACATTCTTAACACCACTCTTAAGCAAATTAAGAACATCTGCTCTTCCTTCAACAACAACAATTTCTTTTCCAGAAATGTCTCCACAAGGCAATTTTTCATCACCATACTCTTGTATTTCAGCCATTTTTTGCGATTCCTTAATCTCGTTTGATATTTGACGAGAATCAGTAGAACCTTCAATACCCATCATTAATTTTTTAGCTCTTTCAATAATGTAATCTCTTTTGCTTCCACGAACATCTTCAATTCTTTCAACTTCAATTTGAGAATCACTCGGCCCTATTCTTTCAATAGTTTCCATTGCAGCAGCAATTAAAGTTGTCTCTGACTGGTCTAATGCAGTAGGAATTTGAATGTTTCCTGTAGTTCTTCTATCATTTCTCTCTAATTGAACTTCAATTCTACCAATCTTTCCTTCTTTCTGCAACTCTCGCATTTCAAGATCATTTCCAAGCAAACCTTCTGTCTGCCCAAAAATCGCTCCAATTACATCTGGCTTTTCAAGTGCACCTTCTGCACTAAAATTCGCATGTATCATATATTTAATTGATACTGGACTTACCTTAGCCATTTTGTACTCCTGAAAAATTGGCTCATGCCGAAATGCTTGTATTTCAATTTAGCCATTTTATTTTTGACTCCATTTTATTTTTAATTCCATTTTAATTTTTTTGAAATCTTATGATTTCTTAGAAATATCTCTATGTTCTTCAAAATTTAATGTGAATGTAATAGTGAATGAGTAATAAAGATATTTCTCTGTTAATATTTAATAGATTAACTTTTTAAATTTATGCCCCTAGTAAACATTTTCGTAGAAAATGTTTCGGGGTACGCCAATGGTGGTGTGAACTTAGTAAAATATTTTTAAAAATATTTAGGCGTATTAAAACTTAGTTTGGATTTTGAAAGTCCAGATAAATTCTTGACCTGGAATGTTAATATCAACTCCTAATTTTTTTCCATACCCTATTTCTTTTTCCACACCTAAATATGGCATAATTACTGGAAAAAATCCTTTATCTTTTCTCACAATTTCATACCCATTTATAAGTCCTCCACTTGCTCCAAAACAAAAATCAAAAAATTTTTCCTTACAAATAAATTTATAATTAAACCCTAAAAAATTAGCCGGATGTCCATAAGAATTTTTATCTGCATGTTTGAGAAATACATCTAATTTATCATTTATATTTATCCCAAAACCATAAATATTATTTTCCTCTTCCATTTGAGGTTCTCCTTTTGAAACAACATGCCATGAACTTTGACCAGGTCCACTCCAATAAATATTAAATTTATAATCTTTTTCTTTGGCAGATAAAAAAGGACTCAATAGACAAAAACTAGTTGCCAAAAGAAGTGTTTTTGTTAATTTTGATATTTTTGTCTTTACTGACATAAACTTAAAAATATCACATGTTTTTAAGTTTATATATGATTATTCAATATATTTTTTCCCAAGTTTTTCATACAATTCAGTCAGTTTTTCTTTTATTTCTTTTCTCTCAAAATCATTAATTTTCATTTCCAGTATTTTTTCATAAACTTTTGAAGCTTTATTTCTTTTTTTTTCTGTTTCATAATTTTCTGCAATCTTTTTGTAAAATCCTTTTATTTTTTCATAAATTTCTTTTTTTTCAAAAGAATTAGATTGACTCATAGCTTTTTGCATAAATTCATCAGCCCTTCCAAATTCTCCTGCACGAATATATAATGTGCATCCTTTCATATAATGTTTTCTTTTCTCAGAAAAAGTCATTGACAAAATTGCAAGACTTTGAAAAATTCCCCCAGCATCGCCGAATAATTTCATATTCTCATATGTTTCTGCAAGTTTGAGATATCCAAATTTTTTCATATCTATTGAAATGTCTTCTTTAAGAAATCTATCCAAATAATCAATTTTAATAAAATTTCCCCTAGAATTCAAACATTTTTCAATGTCTGACTTAGACATATTTTTGTTTAACATAGCTAGAATAAACAGACCAGATATTTAAGGATTGTTAATCTAGAATTCCTTTTATTGTTAAGTAAGCTCTTAACTTTGCACCATATTCTTCTAAAATACTTGTTGAAGTTTTTGGAATTTGTTCATTTTTATAAGGCAAACCAAACGTATCGCAAAACGCCCTTTCACATTTATGTTCCACTAGAAAACCTTTTTCCAATAATTGTTTATATAAATTTTTCATTTTTATAATAATTCCATTTAATCTTTAGAAAATTTAAGAAATTTACTTTTTCTTTGTAATCTCAGTACACATTCCAGCAGCAACAGTAACACCTGCATCTCTTACTGCAAATCTACTCATAAATGCGTTTTCTTTTTGAGTTTCAATACATAAGTTTCCAGCAGGTTTAATTCTAACTTTTGCTGTGTCTCCATTCTTTAAAAAATCCGGACTTTCTTTTATTGTCTCACCAGTTCGTGGGTCAATTTGAGCAATTAATTCTGTAAATTGGCAAGGAACTTGAGCAGTGTGAACATGGAATACAGGCGTGTAACCTTTTGCTAAAACAGTAGGATGATTAATTACAGTAATTGTAGCAACAAATTCTTCAACAACAGGGCAAGGTGCTACAGCGTCGCAAA
The DNA here is from genome assembly GCA_030593225.1 of archaeon. Taxonomy (GTDB): domain Archaea; phylum Nanobdellota; class Nanobdellia; order Pacearchaeales; family GW2011-AR1; genus JAUVHP01. Next base: position 7,023 of record JAUVHP010000007.1, on the reverse strand, counting down.
TAACATCTCCTCTTGCAATATCTTTTTTACCAACTCCTCTAATATTTATTCCAACATTATCTCCTGCATCTGCTTGAGGTAATATTTCGTGATGCATTTCAATAGTTTTAACTTCTCCTTCAATTCCAGTCCCTGTTCTACCAGGAAGAATTTTAACTTTCATACCTTGTTTCATAATTCCTGTTTCAATTTTTCCAACAGGCACAGTTCCAATTCCAGTAATTTCATAAACATCTTGAACAGGCATTCTCATAGGTAAGTTTGTTGGCAATTCAGGAGCAGGGAAAACATCAAATTGTTCTACAATTGTCGGTCCTTTATACCAAGGCATTTTATCTGATTTCTTAAAAACATTATCTCCTTGTAATCCTGAACAAGCAATAAATGCAGTTGTCTCAGGGTTAATTCCAACACCTTGAAGTAATTTTCCAACATCTTCTTTAACCTTATTGAATTTTTCTTCAGAATATTCTACTGAATCCATTTTGTTTACAGCAATTGCAATATTTTTTACACCCATAGTTCTCAATAACCATAAGTGTTCAGTAGTTTGCGGTTGAACCCCGCTAGGAGCAGCGATTACTAAGAATGCAGAATCTGCTTGTGAAGCACCAGTAATCATGTTCTTAACAAAGTCTCTGTGACCAGGTGCGTCAATGATTGTGATTTCAAACTTTTGCGTTACTAATTTCTTATAAGACAAATCAATAGTAACTCCTCTTTCTCTTTCTTCTTTAATATTATCCATAATATAAGCAAACTCAAAACCTGCTTTCCCGTGCTTTTCAGCTTCTTCTCTAAGTTTCTTCATCTCTTGTTCAGTAACAGCACCACCGTCGAACATTGTTCTACCTACAATTGTCGATTTTCCAGCATCAACATGTCCAACAAACACAACATTCATATTTGGTTTTTCTTTTGCCATTTGATTTTATAAAATTCATTAAGAATTTTTGATATAATCTTACATAATTTTACATTTATAAATATTTCGGTGAATAAAAAATTTAATTTTTAGTTTAGTTGTCGTCGGGGAATTGAATTTTGAAATCTATTGCACATTTTTATGATAAAAATCTAAAAGAGTTATAATTTCTTTTTAACAATCTTCCTAATTTGTTTTTCAATTCTATCCTTTATATCATAATTTAATCTTCTAGATACTATTTTGAATCTATCTGACTCCAAAACTTTAATTGTCATTTTTCAAACTTTCAAAGAATTCTTCAACCGAATTATGAGTCGTGCATTTTCCCTCGTCAATTTCTTTCCACGCCTCTTCTGTGCCACGAGCAAATTCCAAATCTTCTTGAATTAAACTTTGCATTTCACTCATCTGTCTTTTAAGAGCAACAACTTCTATATTAAGCTTATTCAAACTCATCTGTTCCATAAATAATTCAGATTAAGAAAGTATTTAAGATTTTTGGGAAATTTTTTAAATAAGAAAATCATTAATAATTAATGGAGAAAAAGAATAAAAAATATCTTTCAAAAAACGAAGAAAAATAAAATGGTAGAAAAAAATAAAATAAACATTAAAAATACTTTTTCCGCAGGAGACTGGAGATCTAAGGCGATGGATGAAGAAAGTAAAACTTGTTCTAATTGTAAAAAGAAGAATACTGAAATAATTGCATTGTGCAGTGGGCATAATTTTAATTGGGGATTTCTAGCAGGATATAGATTATGTAAAGATTGCTCAAATAAATGTAAAAAATGTGGGAAATATTTTTGTTCTAAGCATATCAACAATCATAAATGTAAATGATTTAATATGCAAAAATTTATTTTACTAAATTTAAAATTTTCAGAAGAGGAAATTGATAAATTAAAATTAGACGAATTAGGAGTTTTATTATCTCAAAAACAATTTGATTATTCTAACAGATTATCAAGTATAAATAAATGGACATCTATTTTAATTGGGATTTGGATAACTGCAATAATCTCTATTTTAAATTCTTTACAACAAAAAAATTGGTATTTGGGAATAATACTTTTTTTAATTGCAGCCAGTATAAGTATTTATTTCACAATCAAGTATTATGATGCTAGAAAAAATAAAAAGATATTTGGAAATGAAGTTAGATTAATTGGGGATATAATTAAGAAAAAAATAATTAAGAAAAATTTTCCAAACAAGAAGATAATTAATGTAAATTAAATCTATTAATTAAATATGTTTTTAAGTGAGTGAATTCTTTATTTTAATAAGGAAAATGGGAGAAAGACATTATAATAACAGAATTTGTGATTCATGCGGAAAAAATGTTCATATAAATAAAATCTTGGGAAAATGTGTTAAATGTGGAAAAATTGTATGTAATTCAAAGATAAGAAATTGTGGTAATTCAAAATCTGGTAAAGTATATTGTAAAGAGTGTTTTATAAAAAGATGCAATAAAAAAAATTCTTCTATTATAAATAATTTTTTTGATTCAATTTTTCAAGCAAGTTTTAGGAGGAAAAATGTGAATAAAAAATCTACTCTTCATTACATTGATGGGAAAGGAAATATTAGAAAGTTAAAATAATAAATGGGGAAAATATTTTTTGAATGCAAATATTGTGAGTTTAAAGGAGAAGTTAGAAAAGATTGTTATTATTGTCCTAAATGCAAAAAAGAAACAACGATTCCACAGAGACTTATTTTAAGAAAATTTGATAATAAATAAAAAAAAGAAAAATTAAATAAATTTAGATATTAGTTACTTCTTTTTTTGGAATAACCACCAAATCATTATTAAAACAAGAATAATTCCTGCAATTCCTTCTGCAACCAAACTTTGGATTATTGGAATTAATAATTGTAATAAAATATATGTTGCGGAAATAACTCCAATTATTTTTATAATTATTTCTATATTTGTTTCCATTTTTATACTCCTATAATTTAATTAAACAGGTCATGAGATTTATTTTTAAAAAATGAGTTTAATGTGTATAGCCGACCTTAAAAACTAATATTACTTAGTGTTTTTGTTTTATAAATATTTAGCAAACTTAATTGTTTCCCCAATCTTCTATAATTTCTTCCATTCCCAAATTTTGTTTAGATTTTTGATTTAGACGAGGCATTTTATTCCGCCGCGTAGTTGCCTACGTAAGGAATGAAATAACGAAGTGTAAATTAAAAAGAAAACAAAATTATTGGTTTTCCGCCAGCCCCTTCCTATCCCGAATCTTCTTAATAACATCTGCTTGTATTGAAGCAGGAATTTTTTCAAATAACTGGTCCTTTAAAGAAGAAGTTCCACGACCTTCTGTTGCACTTCTCAAATCACTTGACCATCCCATCATTTCTGCAACAGGAAGCTTTGCCTCTATTTCAGCATTAGAACCTTCTTGTCTCATATCCAGCATTTGTCCTCTTTTAGAACCAACAATTTTAGTAATAGCCCCCATAAATTTATCTGGCATTTCAATAACATGAATTTGTAAAGGTTCCAAAAGTGTAGGTCCAGCAGTTTTCATAGAACCTTGAATACCTTCTCTTACAGCAGGATAAACTTGTGCTGGTCCTCGGTGAATAGCATCTTCATGAAGTCGAATATCAATTAAAGACACTTTCATTTTCATACACGGCTCACGAGCCAAAGGACCTTGGTCCATAACTTTTTCAAAAGCATCCATAACCATTTCAATAACTTCACCAATATGAACTTCTCCACGCGTCATATCTAAAAACATATTACCTTTGTAAATATCTTTAACATTTCTAATCTCATCTCCAGACCAACCAAGACCAGTCAAAACATTAGTAACTGTTTCATTTTTTTTCTTAATTCTTCCTTCTGGTAAATCCCCTATCTGAATAGCATTATAAATCTCTTCCTCCAACGGAGCAATTTCAATGTAAAAACTATTATGCTTGTTCGGGCTTCGACCTTCGAACGCTTTTTCAGATTCTTTAGAAACTGTTTCTCGATAAACAATAATCGGTGCCGACGTCTTAATATCCAAACCCTTCTCTGACTTAATCCTATTTTCAATAATTTCTAAATGCAACTCTCCCATACCAGACATTAAACTCTCACCTGTTTGATCATTAATTTCAATCTTCAGCGACGGGTCTTCTTTTCCAACTTGTCTTAAAACTTCAACCAACTTAGGCAAGTCCGCAGCTTTAGTCGCCTCAATAGATTTTGTAACAACAGGGTCAAATAAATGTGTAATTGCTTCAAAAGGTTCCATTTCATTTTTGCTAACTGTTTCTCCAACAACCACATTTCTTAATCCAACTATCCCAACAATGTTCCCTGCAGATACTTCGTTAACAATAACTCTTTGAGCACCCTTGTAAACTGAAACTTGCTGAACTCTTGTAGTTGTATTTGCAAGAGTCAGTCTAACTTCGTCTCCTTGTTTAATAGTTCCTGAAAATAATCTCCCTGCTGCAACCTCTCCAGCGTGTTTATCGACGACAATTTTAATCGGCACAAAAGCTGGCTCTCCATCAATATTACAATTAATTAAATCTTTTCCAATATCTGAATCAAGGTCTCCGTGCCAGATTTTTGGAATTCTATACTTTTGTGCATATTTAGGATTAGGGTGATGCTCTACACTCATTCTTAAAACAACTTCATGCAATGGTGCTTTCTTTGCCAATTCTTTATAATTATCTCCTTCATAAGCATCAATAACATCCTTAAATGTAATCCCTTTTTCTTTCATATACGGAAAACTCAAAGCCCAATTATGAAACGCAGAACCAAACGCAACAGTTCCTTCACCGACCCCAACTTTCCATTTTTCTTTGTAACCTTCAGGTGCAATTTCTCCAATTAACTTATTAACATGGTCAATAATTTTAATGAACTTTGCCTGCATTGCTTCAGGAGTTAATTTAACTTCCTTAATTAATCTATCAACTTTATTAATAAATAAAACTGGTTTAACTAATTCTTTCAATGCCTGACGCAAAACAGTTTCTGTTTGAGGCATAACACCCTCGACAGCACACGATAAAACAACACATCCGTCAACAGCCCTCATTGCCCGAGTTACATCTCCTCCAAAATCAACATGTCCTGGGGTGTCAATTAAATTAATTAAATAATCTTCTCCACCAATTTTGTGAATCATAGATACCGACGCTGAATCAATTGTAATTCCTCTTTCAGATTCATCTTCGTGAAAATCCAATGCTCTTTGTTTTCCTGCTGTTTCTTCAGACAACATTCCTGCACCAGCCAAAAGATTATCAGAAAAAGTCGTCTTTCCGTGGTCAATATGCGCAGCAATAGCTATGTTTCTAATCTTATCTTGATGTTTCATTAATTTTGCAATATCTCCTTCTGCCATTTGATAAATATTCTTGCTGAATTTAGTTTATAAAATTACCTCCTTGCAAATTATTATATCATAAGAGGTTCTCGCACCGGGAGTGAAGCGGGGCAGTGTACACACGAAGTGTGCTGAGAATTAAGCATTTAGAAAAAATTAAAAACTTATTCATTATATTATATTATGGCATTCCCAAAATTCAAAAATAAACATCTAGCAAAATCTCTGTTTACTGCAGAAGATTTTGGAAAGTATAAAAAATGGGGGAAAGGACATTTTCCAAGTAAGATGATTCTCACTTATCAAAGTTATGTGGTAGATTATTTCAAAAGAAAATATAAAGGTAAATACACAAAAATCAAATTATCAGAATCACAATATATTTTGAAAATAGGAGATATGGGGATCCTTAGAATGGGGGGAATTGGTGCACCCCATGCAGTAACTTATTTAGAAGAATTAATCTCAGGAGGAACAAAAGAATTTTTAAATATAGGAACTGCAGGGGGTTTAGTTGATAATGGTGTTTTTCTTTGCAATAAAGCATTAAGAGACGAAGGAACAAGCCACCATTATATAGCAGATAGTGTTTACTCATACCCTGATGAAATATTGACTAAAAAATTTAGTAAAGCTTTAGAGAAAGCTGGAATAAAATATGATGTTGGTTCTTCGTGGACAATCGACGCACCTTATAGAGAAACAAAAAGAGAAATAACCCATTACAAAAAGAAAGGAATTGTTACAGTTGAAATGGAAGCCTCAGCATTATTTGCAGTAGCAAAACTTAGAGAAGTTAAAATAGCTGCGGCGTTTGTTGTTTCAGATGTTTTAGGTGATGAAAAATGGGACCCTCAATTTCATAAGTTTGATTTAAAGAAAACATTGAATAAAGTTCTTGATGTTGGAATAGGGATTTTTAAAAGTTAAACTAAAATTACAAATGCGAGGGACAGGGAGCTCCCAACCCGTGAAATCTTCTTTAAATTCACTTTTGAAATTTTGATGTTCATTTATTAGAAATTTCAAAGTTGCTCGTCGAACCCAAGGTTCTCACCCATCCTTTTTTCTATGCGAGGGACAGGGTTCGAACCTGCGTAAGCACTAAGCTACAGCCTCTTAAGGGCTGCCCGTTTGACCACTCCGGCACCCCCGCGCATAAATCTTAAAGAAAAAGTTAGTTTTTAATTATTACGGAGTGGGCAAACGTTTGACCGAGCAATTACACTTGCACTAAATCACGAAGTTTATTATTTTCTCGCAAGTGTAGTTGGAAGTAGCATAGGCACCAACATAAATTTTTTTTAATTCTCAAAAATAAAAAATAAAGAAATAGTTATCTTGCACCAGGCATTCGTTGTGTAAGTTCTTTTTTCAACACCCTTATAAAACCATTCAAAGAAATAATCTCTTCTTCAAGATTCAATTTTCTTTGAGCCACCTGATACAATTCTTCCCTAAGTTGTTGCATCATTTGCATACATTTCTAAATTAGAAAAAGTATTTATACATTCATATTCACTCAAGAATTATACCAAGATTACTTAAAAAATGAGTAACAAATCATTATAAGTTCTTCTCAAATTATTTTAAAATTTACCATTTTTTAATACTCCAACATCTTTAAATACTCTATAATCCTATACTTTTTTGTAGGGAACAAAAACTTCGGTTTTTGCTGAAATACTTCGGTATTTCTTTGAGATCTTCGGATTTCTATTTCCCTACACT